>CACLNZ010000016.1 GCA_902608415.1 uncultured PS1 clade bacterium | reverse complement strand
TAACTATGAAACATAATGCTTACTCTAGTGTGTAGTAATCTATGTAGTAAGATTTTTAAAAGGCAATAAAATCAATAACTTAAAAAATTAGACTTAGAAATATGAAGTTCTAAAACCCAGTATTTATAAGGGTTTCAGAGCAACCCTTTATTCCCACTCAATGGTCCCTGGTGGTTTAGAAGTTGTATCATATACAACTCTATTAATACCTTTAACCTCATTAATAATACGAGTACTAACATTGGCTAAAAATTCTTGTTCAAATGGATAATAATCTGCTGTCATTCCATCAAGCGAAGTTACAGCTCTAAGCGCACAAACAAAATCATATGTTCTCTCGTCCCCCATCACTCCAACAGTTTGAACCGGCAATAAAACCGCAAATGCTTGCCAAATATCGTTATAAAGGCCAGATTTTTTTATCTCTTCTATATAAATTGTATCCGCTTTTCTTAAAATATCAGCTTTTTCAGATGATACTTCGCCAGGTAGACGAATTGCAAGACCAGGACCTGGAAAAGGATGCCTTTCAATAAAATGATCTGGAATTCCTAGTTCTTTTCCAAGCTCTCTTACTTCATCTTTGAAAAGCTCTCTTAAAGGCTCAACTAATTCCATCTTCATTCGCTCAGGAAGTCCTCCTACATTATGATGGCTTTTAATTGTAACAGATGGTCCGCCAGTGAAAGAAACGCTCTCAATAACATCTGGATAAAGGGTTCCTTGAGCTAGAAAATCTGCCCCTCCAATTTTGTTTGCCTCTTCTTCAAAAATATCGATAAAAGAAGAACCAATAATTTTTCTTTTTTCTTCGGGATCACTTACTCCAGTCAATCTAGTTAAAAAAGTATCTCCTGCATCTACATCTATAAGAGGAATATTAAAATTTTCTCTAAAAAGATTTACAACTTCATCTGTTTCATTCTCTCGCATTAAACCGGTATCCACATAAATGCATATTAATTGGTCTCCGATTGCTTCATGAATAAGAACAGCTGTAACAGATGAATCTACTCCTCCTGAAAGACCGCAAATTACTTTTCCTTTTCCAACTTGAGTTCGTATATTTTCAATAGCTACCTTTTTGAATGAATCCATTGTCCAGTTACCGCTGCATCCAGAAATTTTATGAGTAAAATTTTTTAGTAATTTTGAACCATTCGGAGTATGAACAACTTCTGGATGAAACTGCACACCATAAAATGATCGGATTTCATCAGAAACCGCTGCAAATGGAGCATTTTTACTTTCTGCAATAACTTCAAATCCTTTTGGAAGGTTCGTAACTTTATCACCATGACTCATCCAGACAGGTTCTGTATTTCCTTTAATATCGAACCCCTCGAATAAAGGTGAAGACTTTAGGAGTTTAATATTTGCTCGCCCAAACTCTCTTTCATTTGATTTTTCTACTTCACCTCCAAGCAATGAACACATGATTTGTTGCCCATAACAAATTCCTAAGATAGGAATTTTTAAATCAAATAATTTATCCTCTATTGTTGGTGCGTCTTGGCTGTTAACTGATGCGGGACCTCCTGATAATATAATGCCTTTTGGTTTTAATTTTTTAATAGCCTCATCTGCTTTTGAAAAAGGAAAAATCTCAGAATAAATTCCACACTCTCTTACCCTTCTTGCAATAAGCTGTGTAACTTGGCTACCAAAATCTAAAATTAAGATTGAATCGTTGCGCTGATCACTTACCATAACAATTCTAGAACTACTCCTCTTTCTTTTTATTATTTATAAGAGATTCTAAATCTTTTACATCCTTTAAAAGAGGTCCAAGTGCTTTGGCTTTGTTATAAAATCTTTCAGCAGATGGTAAATCTTCGCTCAATAGGTAAATTTTACCTGCAATTGCCCAAGCCTTTGCATTTTTAGGATCAGCAACTACACTTTGTTGAATAAGAAAGATAGCAGAGTCTAAATCTTTTTCTGATACCTCAATCGCTTCTAATACGAGATCATTAGAAAGAGATTTGTTGGATGCATTAACTAAAAGAGGAAAGAACAAAATACTCAGAAAAATTGTAACCCTAATTATGGACATATTAACCTCTTGTAGGATAATTAGGGGCTTCTCGAGTTACAACTACATCGTGCGTATGACTTTCGTTTAGTGATGCTGTTGTAATTTTAATAAAGTTAGTTTTCGTCTGGAAATCCTCTAAATTTTTACAACCTGTGTAACCCATTGATGCCCTTAAACCGCCTACTAATTGATAAATTACATTATGCACTGATCCAATATAAGGTACTTGTCCTTCGATTCCTTCAGGCACAAGTTTGTCTGATGCACTGAGATCTGATTGGAAATATCTATCTGCAGAGCCTTCAGCCATAGCTGCAACTGATCCCATTCCTCTATAGGATTTGAATCTTCTACCTTGATGAAGAAATACTTCTCCTGGTGTTTCATCTGTTCCAGCAAAAAGAGAGCCTATCATTGCGAGGTCAGCTCCTCCAGCTATTGCTTTAGCTAAATCTCCAGAAAACTTAATGCCGCCATCAGCAATGACGGGTATTGAATGCTTTTTAGCCTCATCAACACAATCCATAATTGCTGTAAGCTGCGGCACACCAACACCTGCAATTATTCTTGTTGTACATATTGATCCTGGACCAATACCAACCTTTATACAATCTGCACCTGCACCAATTAATGATTTTGAAGCTTCTTTAGTTGCAACATTACCAGCAACAACCTGAACAGAATTTGATAGTTTCTTTATCCTTTCAATAATCTGTGGAACTTTAATAGAGTGACCATGCGCTGTATCCACAACAATTATATCTGTTTCACTATCAATTAATGCTTCGGCTCTTTCAAAACCTTTATCACCGACTGTTGTTGCTGCTGCAACCCTTAACCTACCCTTTTCATCTTTAGTAGCATCAGGATGTAAATTAGATTTTTCTATATCTTTAACAGTGATCAGGCCAATACAACTATATTTCTCATCGACAACAAGTAATTTCTCTATTCGGTGTTTATGAAGTATTTCCTTTGCCTCACTCTCAGAAACATTATCTTTAACAGTAATCAAATCACTCTTAGTCATAAGCTCAGAAACTTTTTGATTCTTATTAGAAGCAAATCTAACATCTCTATTTGTTAAAATTCCTTCAAGTTTATTCGTTTTTATGTCTGTTACAGGTACTCCTGAAATATTATTTTCTTTCATTAGAGCTAATGCATCTTCAAGAGTAGATTCTGGAGAAATAGTAAGTGGATTAACCACCATTCCGGATTCATATTTTTTAACTTTATTTACCTCGTTAATTTGTTGTTCAATTTCTAAATTTCTATGTATTACACCAATACCACCAGCTTGAGCCATAGCAATGGCCATGCTTGATTCTGTTACTGTATCCATTGCTGCTGAAGCAAGAGGAACAGTAAGATCAATATTTTTTGTAATTTTTGTTTTTAAAATTGTTTCAGAAGGTAGGACAGAAGATTCGGAAGGCTCAAGTAATACATCATCAAAAGTAATAGCTTCTCGGACTTTCATGTCAACCTCCTGTTTCAGGTAATGTTGACATCTGCTTATAACCTATACAGAAATAAGTTCAAACATTTTTGTATTTTTTTACTCCCCTAAAACCTTTGGCTATTACATAATTTTCAGGAGATCCTTTTCTACTCGCATCTGGTTTGTAATGTTTTATTGTAGTAAAATTCTTTTTTAAAATATCTAGAAGCGTTTGGTGAGTTCCGCCTTGAAAAACTTTTGAACAGAAAGATCCCCCAGTCTTCAGAAAATTTAAAGCATAATCTGCGGCTAATTCTGCTAATTCTTGTGTTCGAATATGGTCGGTTGATTTATGTCCTGTTGTATCTGAAGCCATATCGGAAAGAACCAAATCAACCTCTGTAACTACTTTAAGTATTTGATCAAATGATTCTTGTAATGATAAATCGAGATTCAAAATTTCAACACCAGATATTGGATCCATCTCTAATTTATCAACTGATATCACTTTATTACCTTTAATTTGATTTACGACTTCTGACCAGCTGCCTGGTGCTGCTCCAAGATCTAACACCACTTGATTCGGTTTTAATAAATTAAATTTTTCATTTATCTGAATCAGTTTGTAAGCTGCTCTTGATCGCCTTCCTTCAGCTTTTGATTGTTTAACATAAGGATCATTCAATTGGCGTTGTAACCATCTAGTAGAAGATATTTTTCGCTTTTTGGCTGTTTTAACCTTTTCTTTTAATCTATTATAAGGTTTTTGCTTTTTAATCATAATTGAATCTTATAAATTAAATATTGCTAACTAGTTAGCACATATCTTAACTTTCTAGCAGAGGAAAATATGTACATTGATAATATTTCTGAATTTGGTGCACATAAACCCTCATTGTTAGTCAGTCTAATTATTAAAATAACAAGATCATTAGGCAAAAACTGGTTTTCTAAAAGGCTTATATTTTTTTTAAGGAGAGTGGCATTGATTTTCTCTGGAGAATGCATTGATACAGAGCTCTTTCAAAGTCAAACAAGACTATATACTAAAGGAAATATCTGTGAAAAAAGAGCGCTTTTTTCACCACAAATATTTGAAAGTTTTGAAAGGGATTTCATTTCAAGTTATGCAAAAGATGGTTCAATTTTTATAGATATTGGATCTAATATCGGCTTATATTCACTCTCTGTTGGAGCAAGATATAAAGATTTTACTAATACTGAAATTCATAGTATTGAGCCGCATCCAAATTTATTTAAAAGATTGCAATTCAACGCATCTTTAAATAAAGATTTTCCAATAAAAATTCATAATTTAGCAATTATGGATAAAAATGAGGAATTTAATTTAAAAACAAACGAAATTAATCTTGGCCAGACAATGGTTTCTGATGATGGACAGATAAAAGTTATAGGAAAGAACCTTAACACCTTCTTAAAAGAGGAAAACATTAATAAAATATCAGCTCTTAAAATCGATGTAGAAGGTAATGAAGAAAAGGTTCTTATTCCATTTCTAAAGGACGAGAATAAAGAGCTCTTTCCTAAAATAATTATTATAGAGCGCAATGACAATTTATGGGATGGTGATTTAATAAAAAACCTTAATAATTTTAATTTCAGAATCCATAAAAAAACTAAAATGAACTACATATTAATTAATGATTAATTTTATTTATTTAATAGAAAAAAATTTTATAAATGTGATAAGATTTTGATCTAAGCTAGGAATAAAGGAGAAGAATTTGTCTAAATATAATTCAATTATTGTTGATTTACCTCAAGATAGAATATCAAGAATTACTCTTAATAGGCCAAAGCAAAGAAATTCTCTTTCAGCAGAATTAAGAACAGAGTTATTTCAAGTTTTAGAAAGTAATGACCTAAATGAAGAGGTAAGTGCAACTATAATTAGAGGTTCTGGTGAGAGTTTCTCAGCAGGTTATGATCTAAAAAGATCAGATGATGATGAGGATCCCTATTATTCCGCGGGTGGTCTTGGGCACTGGCCAAGGCATGTTGTTGATGGATGTTTTAAGATTTGGGATTTAGCAAAGCCAGTTATTGCACAAGTTCATGGTTACTGTCTTGCTGGCGGTACAGAATTAGCTCAATCATGTGATTTGGTGTATGTAGCTGATAATGCAAAAATAGGGTATCCAGTTGTTAGAAATATATCACCCCCAGATAATCAATTTTTTCCTTGGATTGTAGGAATGAGAAAAGCCATGGAGCTTATGTTGACAGGAAACTCTATGTCAGGTCATGACGCAGTTGAATGTGGTTTTGCAAACCTCTCCTTTCCTGAAGAAAAACTTGAAGAAGAAGTATTAAAAATTGCAGAAAATGTGGCTAGAGTTCCACAAGATGTTCAACAAATTAATAAAAGAGCAGTACATAGGCAAATGGAAATGATGGGAATTAGATCAGCTTTAAGAGCTGGTACAGAATTACAGCAATTATCGATGCATACAAAGTCAGCTAGAAATTTCTTTAAAATGGTTGCTGAAGAAGGTTTAACAAAAGCTTTATCAGATAGAGATAATAAATATGGTGACTACAGAGAAACCAACGATAAAAAAAAGGACTAGGCAATAATACATGGATAACAAAGAAAAAGTTTTAACATTGGCATCTGCTGCTAGAAAAGTCGGTATAGATCCTGATGAGCTCCGTGAACTTATCTATGAAGGAAGGCTTGACGCTGTTGAAACCGAAGGTGGAAATTTACTTATTGGTGAGGAGTCATTAAAAGGTATAATTAAAGAAATTGAAACAACAGAATTGACTCAACAAGAACACGAACAAGGAATAGCGCTAAATGATGATATAAAAATACTATTAAGTCAGGCTGCAAACTTTATAGAGAGACAAGAAGAAGAATTGAAGGTTTATAGAGAAAGAGAGGAAAAACATATTTCCTTGCTTAAAGGAGCAGAAAAACAAATAAGCAAAACATTAGATCAAATTAGCATTCTTTATTCACATAATATAAAGTTAGGTAATGAAAATAGAAAAATCCTAAAAAAAATTATCGAAATTCAATCTAAAAATACAGCTTAAGGAGAATTAAATGGTTTGTGTATTAGCAACTTTAAAAGTTAAAGCAGATAAAACTCAAGATTTTGAAACTATATTCAAAAAACTTAGTGAAGATGTTCGTTCTAATGAAGAGGGAAATATTTTTTACCAGGTAGCAAAAGATAGAGAAAATGAAAATACTTATCTAGTATTGGAACATTATAAAGATCAAGAAAGTGTCGACGCACATGGAAAAAGTGATCACTTCAGGTCAGCAGGAAGAGGAATAGGCGAATGCTTAGATGGCCCACCTATTATAAAATATCTTGATGCTCTATTATAAATTAATTGAAATAAATACTATCATCAGCTAATTCAGCTTCTGCTGCTTCTGCTGCAAGTTTATCGGCTTCTCTTCTAGCCTGTTTTGATTCTATAACCTTAACCCATCTTCTAGCATCTGCTTCCATATCCTCATAACCAGTAGACCTTTTGAAGGCAAATAATGCAGAATTTTCATACTTAATGCCTTTTTTATTTCTTGTAATACCAAGAAGGAGCCAAGCTCTTCCAGGGTTATCTAGGTCACCTTTTTTAATAGCATATTTAATATAATTCTCAGCTTCTTTCCAATCTTCCTCTTGCATAAAAGTTTGGCCTAGCCTTAAAAATAGCTCACCATCCTCAGACATTTCAGCAGCCTTCTTTAGAGGAGGAATGGCTTTTTTCCATTCTCTTGCTGATAACCAAGCATTAGCTAGTTGTTCCCAATTTTTTTCTTCATCTTCAATTCTGCCGCTTTCTAGTTCTTCTTCGAGAATATGGGCGGCTTTATATGGCACTTCATAAAATAAGTATAATTGAGCAATCCTTAGGAGCTCATCATGCTTTTCAAGCATATCTTTTGAAAACATGATCTGTTGAATATGAAAAGAATCGTCTTCTCTTTGTAATTCAGCATAAAGTGCAGCTAGCTGTCTATAGTAATTCTTTTTATCAGGAAACCTATAAACCATAGCTTCAAGAATTGGAACAGATTCCTCATACCTATCATCAAATAACAAGATTGATAAGTATATTTGATACCAATTCTCTCTAGGCTCAGCTGCAGAAAATACTGCTTTTTCAGCATGTGGTTCAGCTTTCCTATAATATTGTTTTTCTTCAGGAGAACCATTTTCAGTTTCCGAAGCAAAATAAAGATAAATTTGCGCTAATAAAGCATGCGCAGATGGCCCAGGAGGGAAACCCATTTCCTCAGCGTCTTTGAACCATCTTAATAATTGATCGCGTCCCTCATCCCATTTGTCTGTTGCGAGATAAAGTTGAGCAATTTGAAACTGCAAATCAAGTTGGTCTTGAGGTTGAAGTGCATTTAAAGAGTAAACACGCTCAAGATAATCTAAAGATTTTTCATATTGCTCTTTTTCTGCAAATACATAAGCCTGGAGTCTAATAATTTGAGCTTGTTCAAAAGCTCTTAAATCATCTCTTCTTAGAAGATTACTTAAAATATCAAAAGCTCTATCAGGTAGGTCTTCGCCTAATGCTTCCTGTGCTTTAATAAATTCTGCACCAACCTTCTTACTCATTGTTTGTGTTCTTTTTGCTTTAGGGGGTTTTCTTCTTTCTTTCTTTTTCTGAGCATAGACTGTATCAGAAAACAATCCAGAAATTGCAATAGTCGCTGGTAAGGCCAATGAGAATATTACAAAAACAAATATAAAATATTTAATATACATTTTTAAATTATCTAGCATCTTCCAACTCATAAGTAATTAAGTGTTGTATTCCAGGTCTGGGTACAGCTTTTCCATCTAAAATTCTTGGTTTATATTTCCATTTAACGATTGTTCGCAAAGCAGAACGATTAAAAATACCTGGGGGCTCTGCATCAACAACAACAGGATTTGTTACAGCACCACTAGAAGTAATTGTAAATTCTACTAAGACCCAACCTTCAATACCTCTTTGTGTAGCTCTTCTAGGGTATTGAGGTGGAACCTTAACGATAGGCAACACATCTGCATCTGTTGAGGCTGCAAAAGAACCAAATGCAGGACCGCCAAATTCTGGTGTTACGACGCTATCAGCTGACATTTCAGGTCTTGGGGTTTCAGGAATATCCATTTCTGGAGGATCAGGCTCTTGTTCTTGCTCAGGTCGATTTGGTTTTTTCTTAGCAGTTTGAGTTTCAGTATCCTGAAGCTGTCTTAAAAAACTTATATTGATATTGACACCTTCATCACCAATATCATACTCATTGCTTGTAACTAAGGCCTGCATAACCAAAAACAAAAAGACAGTTACTATTCCCGCTAATGGAATAGCAGTAACTCTACTATCTAACTCTTTCAATGAATAGCCTGCAATCTCGATGTCTTTAGCTTTATTGATATAAAATTTTATTTTATTTATAAGTTCTAACAAGTTAACACCAATTAATTTTTCTCAGACGCGGCAATTGAATATTGCTCTACTCCAGCTAATCTTACAGCATCAATAACTTCAACCATCAATCCAACTTCTGATCTTTCATCAGCCTGAATTACAGCTCCACCTTGTGGATTTTCTGCATGAAGTTTTTCAACATTGGCTTGCACAGCATCCATATCAACTAATCTTCTATTGATCCAAACTTCATTTTTATCACTAATTGCGATTAATATGCCCACTCTATTTTGCTGTTGTGCGGTTTCAGAGTCAGGACGAGTAACATCAATACCAGACTCCTTAACAAATGTTGCAGTAACAATGAAGAAAATAAGCATTATGAAAACAATATCCAATAATGGTGTTATATTGATTTCACTTTCTTCATCTAATCTCTGTCTTCTTCTCATTTTTTTCTCCTAATATTCAAATGTTAAGATAAAGATAAATTATCTTCAACATGTGAAACCTCTCTTTTTGATCTAGACTCTAATTGTGCAATAAAAAATAAACCAGATAAAGACGCAACCATGCCTGACATAGTAGGAAGAGTTGCCTTTGATATTCCAGCTGCCATTGCCCGAGCATTAGAGGAGCCTGTTATAGCCATAACATCGAAAACTTCTACCATACCAGTTACAGTTCCAAGTAAACCAAATAAAGGTGCTGCAGCAACAAGTGTTTTAATGTAAAGTAATCCTCTTTCAGAAGATTGTTTTATTTCACTAATAAGCTTTTCTCTAATTCTTCTGGCATACCAAGAACTATGATCTGATCTTTCATTCCAATGGTTTATTGCATCTTTAGAAAGACCTTTTTGAGAGGTTGCAAAATGCCAATATCTTTCAATTATTAAGGCCCACATAATAAAAGTCGCAAGCATTATAGCTAAAAGAACATCACCGCCAAGCTCAATAAAGTCACGTAATGAGCTGAAAGCTAAATCAGGTCTAACAAGTTTAATTAGAAAGTCACCCATACATATAACCTTTAAGTATCCTTAATATTATCGAGATTCTGCTTTAGCAGCAATTAAACCTGCGCTTTGCTCTTCTAATACTTGTTGAATAGATCTGCTTCTTTGTTGAGCAACAGAGTGCAATAAAACAAGAGGAATAGCCGCAGTTAACCCTAAGACAGTTGTAACCAATGCCTGAGAAATACCACCGGCCATTAGTTTAGGATCACCTGTACCAAATAATGTAATTGCCTGGAATGTAACAATCATACCAGTAACAGTTCCAAGTAAGCCTAATAATGGGGCAACTGAAGATAATAATTTAATAAAATTAATACCTCTTTCTAGGGCAGGCAATTCCTTTAAAATTGCATCGTCAAGTTTTAACTCTAATGTTTCAACATCAGCACTTCTATTTGAATGATATGCAGAAAGAACTCTTCCTAGTGGGTTATCATCGTTTGGATTATCTACATCTTTTGATTGTGCATTTACAGATCTAGAAACAATAGTTAATCTAAATATCCTCTCACCTGAAAGAAGAAGCCCAATAATTAGAAGGCCGATGATAATATAACCTACTACTCCACCTTGACTAACTCTTTCTGATAAACCTGGTGTTTGAATTAATAATCCAAGAATTGCACCTCTAGATGGATCAATAGCGCCTTTGACAATATCACCTGTATCTCCATCAACTACATTATCTCCTAAGTCAAGAAATCTAGCCTGAGGTTGTCTTCCTAGAACTCTATATCTTTCATCATCAGGAAGATAACCTAAAAAATTACCCCTTCTATCAAATGCTGTCCAAGGTCCAACTCTAATAACATCTTCTTCAGAAAAACTGCCATCTGTATCAACAATAGTGCCTGTGAAACGCTTTACTTCTCCTTGAGCTTTCATTTCCTCAAGAAGGTGAAACCATAGTAATTCAAGTTCTTCATTAGAAGGAAGTTTCTGTGATTTCGCAAGATTTGTTAGTGTCTCATGTCGACCTGATAATTCACCACTAATAATAGATTCTTTAATTTGAGCGCCCATTTCACTAGCAGTACCTCGAACGACACCAAACAGCTCTCCAAAAGCTCCAAGTCTTTCAGCTTTAAGATCTTCTAATTCGCTTAACTTAACATCATTTTCATCGAATTCTTTTTCAAGAACAACAGCTCTATCTTCTTGAACTTTTAGGTCGGCAAGAGTTTTATCAAGAATTTTTTGTTGTGTGTCTTTTTCGGCAATAAACTTAGCAATTCTTTGACGGTTTTCTTCAGTATCATAAAGAGCTTCCTCTTGCACCTTAAGAATTAATTGTTCTAAAGATGTAACTTCAGCTGGAGTTTCATTTTCCTCTTTTTGAGAAAAAGAACTAAGAGGAAAAGCAATAATTGTTAAAAAAGAAACTAATATAATAATTTTATTTTCTGTAAATTTTTTCATTTTTTTACCTTAATTTATTCCGAAGTGATCTCAAGTGGAACTACCATTAAATCTGGCGCCGCCTGTTCATTAGCAATTCTTATTCCGACTTGGATTGGTAAACGATAAGATCCACCTAATCTAGTCCATTCTCCATCTGCTTTACTCCAAACAGCTGCATCATCTCCATCTAGAGTTTGGAAAATGTATGAATTTCTTCCAATTCTTAGAAAATTAACTGTTCTATCATCATCTGGACTAACCTTACCTGTATAAGCCTCAATTGTTCGACCATACTCATTCTCGATTTCATAAGCTTCAGAAATTTTTCTATATTTTTCAGCTGGTGAAGCATCCGGGTTATTCATTAGAGTTCTTAAGCCTTGAACTCTTTGTCTTCTTTCGTCTATTAAAAATGGAACATCAAGTTCAACAAAAGTATCTAATGCATCTATCATTTTAAACATTAAAGGCATAACTGATCTAGTTAAACTACTAATACGCGCAACATCTTGTTCAATTCTAACCATTTTTCTCTCTTGTCTATCGATGAGAATTTCCAATTGGTTGTTGTATCCCGTTAGATCAATAAATTGCTGATAGTTTTGTCTAAACTCTTGAACAATAACATTTGTACTATCATCTAAAGCATCTATTTGTCCTTGAGCTTCTTTACCAGAATTATTGGATTGAGCATAAAGTGATCTTACAGGATCTAATTGTCTAGCTGGATCATCATTTTTCTGAGCGATTGCTTCATTTGATAATAAAAATATCAATGAAACTAATGTGATTATTTTAATATTTATATTTAAAGACATGGCGTCCCCTTCATTATTAAGCTTTTAGAATAAAAAAATAGTTATTCTATTATATATATTAATACATTTTTAAAATTTTACTGAATTGTCAACCTGATTCTTTTCCCCTCTTATCATTAGACCAAAAATTATTAGCAGTCTCAAACACTATAATCAATTTAGAAATTAAAAAAAATTAACATTTTTATCTTGCAAATATATCAATAAATAACTATATCCTTACTAAATATGACGCTAGCGTCATTTTTATTATAATATTAATCATGAGTAAAACAGTAAAAACATCGTTAATAACTCTTTCTGTCCTTATTTTTTGGATGTTCACAGGTATTTTTTCAAGTGATGATGAAAAATCAAGTTCAATAGTTGAAATTGAAGGCAATAATACATTAAATAACTCTACCCTAGTAAGTGTTAGAATTTTTAATGCAAAACCTAAAATATCTTTTGTTGTTTTGAGAGGTAGAACTGAGTCTGATAGAAATGTTTACATTGCAGCTGAGACAACCGGTATTGTAGAAAATATTTATTTCGAAAAAGGAGATAAAGTAAAAAAAGGCGAAATAATCTGCAAGCAATCAGTAGATGCCAGACAAGCCAAACTTGATGAAGCCAATGCACTAATGAAGCAAAAAGAACTAGAATGGCAAGCTTCTAAGACATTAGTAGAAAAAGGATATAGATCCCAGACACAGTTAGCAGCTTCCTCAGCATCATATGATGCTTCAAAAGCATTAGTTAAGCAAATGGAACAGGAACTGGATAACATAAATATTAGAGCACCATTTGATGGCATATTTAATGAAAAACTTGCGGAAATAGGGGATTTTTTATCTATGGGAAAACCTTGCGGAAAAGTGGTTGACTACAATCCAATTAAAATAACTGCTCAAGTTTCAGAAAAAGAAATTCTTAATGTAAAGAATGGTCTTCAAGGCAGAGCCAACCTATCAACAGGAGAAAAAGTTGAAGGTTTAGTGACATATGTTTCAAATACTGCTGATCCAGCAACCAGAACTTTTCGGATTGAAATGGAAGTTGAAAATAATAACTTTAGTTACAAAGATGGTTTAACAGCCGAGATTTTTATACCTACAAAAGAAATTAACGGTCATTTAATTCCTCCTTCTTCTCTAACATTAAATGAAATAGGTGAAGTAGGTGTTCGCCATATTGTTGATAAAAATAAAGCTAAATTTTCAAAAGTAGAAATCTTAGGCGATGAAGGTGAGCTTATTTGGATCTCAGGATTACCTGAAAAAGTTACAATTATAACTGTAGGTCATGAATTTGTATCTAATGGAGATTCTGTGAATTATAGATTACAGGATGAAAACAGTTGATTAACATAATTGATTATATAATGGCCGCAAGAAAAACTACTGTTTTTCTTATGCTTATACTTATAACAATTGGAACCTTTACTTTTATATCAATACCAAAGGATGCAGAGCCAGATATAGATGTTCCTTTTGTTTATGTTTCAGTAGTTTTACCTGGAATATCACCTGAAGATTCAGAAAGATTAATAGTTAGACCATTAGAAACAGAATTAAAAAACATTGAAGGATTAAAAGAAATATCTGGAATGGCATCCCAAAATTATGGATCTGTTTTATTAGAATTTGATATTAGTTTTGATAAGGATAAGGTTTTAAGTGATGTTAGAGAAAAAGTTGATCTAGCTAAATCGGAATTTCCTCAAGATACTGAGGAGCCACAAGTCTTAGAATTTAATATGGCTACAATGCCTGTAATGACCGTTTCGTTATCAGGTAAAGTACCAAATAGAACTTTAATTTATCATGCAAAAGAACTTCAGAATCAAATCGAACGAATACCAGGTATATTAGAAGCACCAATAGTAGGAGATAAAGAGGAATTACTTGAAATACTTGTTAGCCCATCCAAGCTTGAGAATTATGATGTTTCGCTTGCTGACTTGATAAGATCAATAACTGGAAACAATAGAATAGTTGCAGCTGGTACGATTAATAAAGGACAAGGAAAATTTTCAGTAAAAGTACCTGCAGTTTATGAAAGCGCGCAAGATGTATATAATATAGGGATTATAACGCGAGGTGAAGGTACTGTTAAACTTGGAGATATAGCTGAAATAAGAAGTACATTTAAAGAAAATGAGACTTATGCAAGAATTGATGGCAAACCAGCTATTCACCTAGATGTAAAAAAAAGAATTGGCGAAAATGTAATCCTAATAAATAAAAAAATTAGAAAAGTTGGTAATAAATATAAGGAGGATAATCTTTCTAATAACATATATATAGATTTTTCTGCGGATACATCTGATTACATTAATGAAATGCTTGGATCTTTAGCAAATGCAATTACAAATGCAATTATAAGCGTGATGCTTCTAGTTATAGCTTCATTAGGAATAAGATCGGCTTTAATGGTTGGGATATCTATTCCTACTTCTTTTCTTATGGCAATTACACTTCTTGCTGTTTCTGGTGGATATATAAACATGATGGTTATGTTTGGATTATTGGTTTCTGTAGGTCTACTTGTTGATGGATCAATAGTAATGGTTGAGTATGCAGATAGAAAAATGTCTGAAGGTCTAGATAGGAAGGCAGCCTATACCCAGGCATACAAAAGAATGATATGGCCAATTATATCTTCTACTGCAACAACACTTGCGGCATTTCTACCATTGGTTTTATGGCCTGGTATTCCAGGGCAATTCATGAAATGGATGCCGTTCATGGTAAGTTTGGTTTTAATATCTTCTTTGTTTTCTGCGCTTATTTTCATACCGGTAATGGGCTCTCTATTTGGTAAAACAGAAAATAAAAATAAAATTAAACTAGATGAAGATTTTAGTTTCAGCAATCTGAAAGGGATAACCCTTACATACGCAAAATTATTAGAGAAATGTCTAAAAAGACCGATAGCAGTTTTAATTTCTGCAGCTCTTATAGTCTTTACATTAATAATACTCTACTCAAATTTTAATGCTGGCTCACAATATTCAGTTGACACTGACTCTAATCAAATGTTGGTTCATATTAATGCGAGGGGAAATTTATCACCCGAAGAAAAATTAGATCTTTCGATAGATGTTGAAGAAATCGTAATGGGTACTGATGGTGTTGATCGAGTTCTTACATCAATAGGTTCTGGAGATGGTTTTAATGTTTTTTCTGCTATGGGTGGTTCGGGAAATAGGACAGATCAAATTGCCTCATTAATGGTTGAATTAAAGCCAGTTCACGAAAGAAGATCAGCTGATAAAATAAAAGGTGATATTTTAAGTAAATCTAAACTTTTGCCTGGGATTATTGTTGAAGCTTATAAAATTGAAAATAAACCTGATACCGGAAAAGATATTCAAATGGAAATAACTTCAAATAATAGGGATAATCTTGAAAAAGTGACTAAGCTTATCACAGCAAGATTAGAAAATATGGATGGTATCCATGAGGTTGATAACACAATGCCTTTACCTGGTATTGAATGGATAATTAATGTTGATAGAGAGCTTGCTGGCCGTTTTGGTGCGGATATATCAACTATTGGAGCAATCGTTCAGTTGGTAACGAATGGAATTCTGGTTGACAAATATAGACCAGATAATTCTGACGATGAAGTTGATATTCGAGTTAGATTTCCAGAAGAATATAGGATGATAGAAGAATTTGATCAATTAAGAATTCCAACAAGCAAAGGTGCTGTTCCATTATCAAATTTTGTAACAAGAACACCGAGCTCTAAAGTTTCAACAATCGAAAGACTTGATGGTTTAAGAATTTTTAAAATAAGAGCAAATACATCCATAGACCCTTCAACAGGGAAAAAGTTTCTTCCTGTTGATAAAAGTAATGAATTAAAAAAATGGATTTCTCAAGAAAACCTTCCTAAAAATGTATTTATCAAATTTGCTGGTTCAGATGAAGAAAGAGAGGAATCTGCTGCTTTCCTTGGAAATGCTATGATAGGGGCTCTTTTTCTAATGTTCATAATTTTGTTAACTCAATTTAATAGTTTTTATCAAGCGGCTATAACCTTATCTACTGTAATCTTATCTACGATAGGCGCCTTAACCGGTCTTATGATTGTTGGTCAATATTTTTCAGTCATTATGACTGGTCTAGGTATTGTTTCATTAGCAGGAATAATTGTTAACAACTCAATAGTCTTAATTGATACATATAATAGGCTCAGAGTTCAACATGAAGACCCAATTACAACAATATTACACTCTTCTGTTCAAAGATTTAGACCTATTGTCTTAACAACTGCTACTACAATGATTGCTCTTATACCAGTTGCTTTGCAAGTTACAATTGGTTGGTTTGATAGGAGCATTGAATTCGGAGGATTAATGGCGGCATGGTGGGTTCCATTTTCTACCGCTGTGATTTGGGGATTAGGGTTTTCAAGTGTATTAACTCTTTTTCTTGTACCTACGCTATTAAGTATGCCAATATACTTTGAAAGAAATAAGCATAAAATTTTAAAATTTTTTACTAATAGAATTCAACCGGCAGAGTAAAAATGGCTAACATAGGTGTATTTTGTTCATCACTTGATAGTGAAAAAATCTTTTCTGAAAAAGCTATAGAGTTAGGCGCTATATTAGCAAAAGAAAATCATTCTCTTGTGTATGGAGGTGGCAAACTTGGTTTGATGGGTGACCTAGCTAAGAGCGTTAAGAAAAATAATTCTAAAGTGATTTCAGTTATTCCAAGCTATTTAAATAAAACTCATATTACCTTTAGTAAAGCAGATGAACTTTATGAAACAAAAGATTTATTTGAACGGAAAAAAAAATTAATAGAATTATCAGATGCTTTAATTGCTCTCCCAGGAGGGGTAGGTACATTAGATGAAATATTTGATGTCATTGCATTGTTTGCTTTAGGAGAAATCAATAAATCTATTTTTTTATTAAATATTGATAATTTCTGGTTACCTTTTGTTAATATGATAAAACATCTTAGAGAGAATAAAATGATTAGATCAAGTGATGATAAATTTATTGAAGCAAGAAGTTTAAAAAATTTATTTATTTCAAGCAGTATTGAAGAGATATTCTCTCATCCAAAATTTATTTAATATCAGATTTTATTAACTTATAATTTATTGAGTCCATTAAAGCTTCAAATGATGCTTCAATAATGTTTGAGCTAATACCAACTGTAAACCAGCTTTGGTTTTTACTATCCGAACTCTCAATTACAACTCTTGTAATGGCTTCTGTCCCGCCGTCTAAAATACGAACTTTATAATCAACCAGAGTAAGGTCTTGAATATATTCATTGTATATTCCTAAATCTTTTCTTAACGCATTATCTAATGCGTTAACTGGCCCATTACCTTCACCTGTTGAATTGATAATTCTTTTATCAACATTTAGTGCTATATTTGCTTTTGATTGAGAGCTCTTATCTTTAGAGCCCGCAATGGTTACTTCATAATTCTCAACTGAAAAAAAGCTTGGAACTTGATCCAAAACATTTTTAGCAAGAATTTCAAAAGAAGCACCCGCTCCATCATATGAATAACCCATATATTCTCTTTCTTTTACGATCTCTAAAAGAGTATTTATTCTTTTATCATCACTATCAATTTTCATACCTATAGACTTCAATCTTGACAATAAATTTGATTTTCCTGCCTGATTTGAGACTAAAATTTTTCTATTATTACCAACTAACTCTGGATTGATGTGTTCATAAGTTGTTGGGTCCTTCATAACAGCTGATACATGAAGCCCACCTTTATGAGCAAATGCATTTTCACCAACATAAGGCTGGTGATTATTTGGATGCTTATTTAAGATATCATCAACAAGTCGAGATAAATTTTTTAATTCGGATAACTTGCTGGCATCAATTGAAATCTCATATTTTTCAGAATATTCTTTCTTAAGTAGTAATGTGGGGATTATAGATATTAAATTAGCATTTCCACATCTTTCACCTAATCCATTTATAGTTCCTTGGAGATGTCTTGCACCAGCATCAATTGCAGCCAAGCTATTAGCGACAGCATTTTCTGTATCATTATGACAATGTATCCCAATCTTATCACCTGGAAATTTTTTAGTAATTTCGCCAACGATATTAGAAATCTCATTAGGAAGTGTTCCTCCATTTGTATCACATAATACTACCCATTCAGCCCCGGATTCTAATGCGGATTCTATGCATTTGAATGAAAATTCAGAATTTGATTTGTACCCATCAAAAAAATGTTCACAATCAATAAGTGCTTCTTTGCCGCTTACTTTTACAGATAAAACAGAGTCCTTTATTGCTTCAATATTTTCTTCTAATGAAATACCTAGGGCTAGATCAACATGAAAATCCCAGGTTTTAGCAACTAAACAAACAGAATCAGAATGTGCATCAATTAGTGATCTCAGTTGAGGGTCATTATCAGCAGATCTTCCAGATCTTTTAGTCATTCCAAAGGCTGTAAATTTAGCATTTAAAAAATTGTTTTCATTTTCAAAAAACTTTGTATCGGTAGGGTTTGCACCTGGCCATCCGCCCTCAATATAATCTATACCAATATCGTCAAGAGCATTGGCAATATTAATTTTATCCTGAACTGAAAAGTCTACTCCTTGGGTTTGTTGACCATCCCTAAGTGTAGTATCAAATAAAATAACCTTTTCTCTGGGCATACTATTTTCTCTTTAATCTTTCCATTACTTTATTATAGCCCATTAATAAAATAAGTTTATTTAATTCTGGTCCATTTGTTTTTCCTGTTAAAGCAAGTCTAATTGGCATAAATAATTCTTTACCTTTTTTTTGTGTTTTTTCTTTTAATTTTGATATCCATTCATCCCATGTTTCTGAATCCCACGGTTCATTTGGCAAAAGATCCTGAGCAACAATTAAATAATTTTTTTCGATATTAAAATCACCTTGAATTGGTTCATTTAAGATTCTAATCCAATCGCTAACTTCTGATAAAGTTGAGATATTTTGTTTAATACAATCCCATAATTCTTCATTAAAACCATCATTTTTATCTTCAATAAGTTTGGATATTTTGTCAAAACTATAATTAGAAATAAATTGTGAATTAAGTTTATCTAACTGATTTTTGCTATAACGAGCAGGCGATTTACTAAGTGAACTAATTTCAAATTTATCAGCTAAAAGATCTAGTGATTCATAAACTTCAATATCAACTGAACTACCTATAGACGCATTAAGAGAATTGACTGCATTAGGATCAATGCCTTTTTCTTTAAGTTGTTCAATTGAAGCTGCAGCATTTCTTTTTGAAAAAGGCTCACCATTCTCTGAAACCAATAAAGAGTTATGTCCAAAAATAGGTATATTTGAATCAAGAGCATTAAAAATTTCAATTTGTATTCCAGAATTTGTAATGTGATCTTCTCCTCTAATTATATGAGTTATACTCATATCAATATCATCAACAACGCTTGGAAGATTATATAGATAATCACCATCTTCTCTTTTTATTACAGGATCAGACTGGGCTGTTAGATCAACATTTATGTCCCCCCTAATTAAATCTTTAAATTTAACTTTTTTACTCGAAAGCTTAAATCGCCAATATGGTTTTTTTCCAGAGTCCAATAATGATCTTATTTCATCTTGTTTAAGCTTTAAGGCAGCTCGGTCATAAACAGGTGGCATTCTTCTTGCTATTAATCTTTTTCTTTTTTTATCTAATTCATCGGGAGTTTCAAAACAAGGATAAATTAATTCTTTAGATTTCAGAATATCGAATGCCTCGTTATAAAGTTTAATTCTATTTGATTGCTGGTAAGATTCATCATACTTCAAGCCAAGCCAACTAAGATCCTCTTTAATGCTATCTATATATTTATCATTACTTCTCTCTTGATCAGTATCATCAATTCTTAAAATAAACTTTCCATTACTTTTTTTCGAAACCAAGAAATTAAGCAATGCAGTCCTCACATTCCCTACATGCAACAAACCCGAAGGACTAGGAGCAAATCTTGTTATTGAATTATTCAATTTTATCTCTAAATTTATTGGTTATTGGATACCTTCTGTCTCTTCCAAAGTTTCTTAAACTAATTTTAACCCCTGGAGCAGATTGTCTTCTTTTGTACTCTGATACATATAATAGATTCTCAACCTTTTTAATTTCCTCTCTAGAATATCCTTTTTTCTCAAGCTCACTTGTACTTAATTCAAACTCAACTAAACCCTCTAAAATTTGATCTAATTCATCATAAGGTGGAAGTGAATCTGAGTCTTTTTGATCATCTCTAAGCTCAGCGGTTGGTTCTTTACTTATTATTGATAAAGGTATGACATCTTTCTTATCTAATAATATATTATTTGGGAGATTGCTATTTCGCCAATTAGCTAGAGCATATAGCTCTGTCTTATAAATATCCTTTATAGGATTAAATCCTCCATTCATATCTCCATATAAGGTAGAATAACCAACTGAAACTTCTGATTTATTTCCAGTCGTTATTAGCATCTTTCCTTTCTTATTCGATATAGCCATCAATATTGTGCCCCTTATCCTTGATTGTAAATTTTCCTCTGTGATATCATTTGGTAAGCCCTTAAATGAAGCCTTTAAAGACTCTTCAAGTGAAAGAAAGGTATCACTTATTGATATAGTTTCTAAATTAATTTCTAGTCTATTTGCGCAATCCTCAGCATCAATAGTGCTGTTTTCAGATGTATAAGTTGAAGGCAACATATAAGCTTCGACTTTTTCTTTGCCAAGGGCGTCGACTGCTACAGCAGCACAAAATGCAGAATCTATACCGCCAGATAAACCTAAAATAACACCTGGAAAATTATTTTTACCTACATAATCTCTCAAACCAATAACTGTTGCCATATATATATTTTCTAAATCAGAAAATTTGCATTCATCAAAGGATAAACTATTAAAAAATTTTTCTTTTTCATTAAATTTAATAATAGCAGTGCTCTCTTGCCATGGAGGGGCTTCATATATTATTTCTTTATCTCCATTCATTATAAGGCTGCTTCCATCAAAAACCAATTCGTCCTGACCTCCAACTTGATTAATATATACAAATGGAATTCCAATCTCAGATACTCTGTCCTTTATAATATTTTTTCTCTGATTAATTTTATATTTGTCAAACGGAGAGCCATTTGGCGAAATTATCAATTCACATCCTTGATTCTTAAGCTCTAAACAAACATTGTCCTGCCAAATATCTTCACAAATTGGAACTCCTAACTTAATTCCTCTAAAATCAAATACTTTTGGAATATCATTTTGATGAAAAACACGTTTTTCATCAAAAACGCTATAATTAGGTAAATTAACTTTTTTAGCAAACCCAATCAACTTACCTTTATCTACAATTGCCGCAGCATTAAATAGATTGTTTTTCTCGTAAATTGGTAAGCCTATAATGAAACCTAATTTTTTTACTTTTGAATAATTTATCAATGTATCTAAAGCATTTCTGCATTCTTCAACAAATGACTTTTTTAAAACTAAATCCTCGGGAGGGTAGCCAGATAAGAAAAGCTCTGAAAAGACAACTAGATCAGAATTTAATCCTTCCGCTTGATCAAGCATATCGATTGCTCTTTTAAGATTGCCGTCGATATCTCCAACAATGTTATTTATTTGTGGTAAAAATAATTTCATTTTTCTAAAATCTAATATTTATCATAAGTTTAAACAAGTTTGCTTATTTATTATAACATTATATATACTTATCAATATCTATATCCAAGAGGAGTTGATTATGAGCAGCAATAGAAGTAAAGAAATTCATTTAGCTAATAGGCCAACTGGATTCCCTAAAGATACAAATTTTATAGTTAAAGAAGTTGATTTAACTAATCCCAATACTAACGAAGTGTTAGTAAAAAATTTATGGATGTCTGTTGATCCTTATATGAGAGGTCGAATGATTGACAGGAAGAGTTATGTTCCGCCTTTTCAAATTGATCAAGTCCTCGAAGGTGGAGCTATTGGTATCGTTGAAAAATCTAATTCTAGTGAACTAAATGAAGGTGATTATGTGATGTCAAATTATGGATGGAGAGAATATTTTGTTACTAATGAAAATAATTTAAAAGTTATAAATCCAGAATTCGGCCCTATTCAAGCGTATTTAGGAGCTCTTGGTATGCCAGGTCTAACTGCATATGCGGGTCTACTTGAAGTTGGTAAATTACAAGATGGAGAAAATGTTTTGGTTTCCGCAGCTGCAGGTGCTGTTGGATCTGTAGTTTGTCAAATAGCTAAAGCAAAAGGTTGTAAAGTCTATGGAACATCAGGTTCAGATGAAAAATGCAAATGGCTTGAAGAGGAGCTAGGTATAGAAAAAGCAATAAATTATAAAAAAGTTGATAACTTAATATCAGAATATAGATCTCAAATAACTGATGGAATAGATGTTTATTTTGAGAATGTTGGAGGTGATCACCTTGAAGCAGCAATCAATATTTTAAATGTAGGTGGAAGAATTGCTCTTTGCGGAATGATTGACCAGTATAATGACGAGGCTGTAAGAAGTGGGCCATCTAATTTGATGATGCTAATTATGAAAAATGCAAGTATGGAAGGCTTCATTGTTTCAAAGTATAATCACCTTCAAGAACAATTCTTAAATGATATGAAGGGTTGGATCGATTCTGGGAAGCTATCTTGGAAAGAGACAGTGATTGAAGGCATTGATAATGCACCTAAAGCTTTTATAAATTTATTTTCAGGAAAAAATACTGGTAAAATGCTTGTAAAAATATCATAAGACAAAAATGAGTGATTTAAAAATTGAAGATTTAATTATCGATTTTGAATTTTTTGATAATTGGGAAGACAAATACAAATACATTATCGAATTAGGTAAAAACTGTGCCTCATTAAATGAGGATGAAAAAAATAATGATAACAAGGTTGATGGTTGCGCAAGCCAAGTCTGGTTAATTATAAAAAAAGAAAAGATAGATGATAAGATTATCCTTAAATTTAGAGGCGATTCAGATGCTATATTAGTTAAAGGTTTAGTTGTAATTCTTTTCAGTATTTTTTCGGATAAATCACCAGATGAAATTATTAAAATTGATGCCTTTGAGAAATTGAGAAACCTTGATCTTGAAAAAAATCTTACTATGCAAAGATCAAACGGATTATCTTCAATGGTTAAAAGGATTAAAGAAGAAGCTCAAAAATACATCTAGATATGACTAAAAACTTTTTATATTACATGATTGGACAAGGATCATGGTTCCTTTCTCAAGGTCTTCAAATGGTCCTTTTTCCAACAATTCTAGTCCTAATGCTTAATGTTTCACCAGCTTTCTATGGTTTGGCACAAGTATCTATTCTTGCCCCTTCAATTTTCTTAATTGTTTTAGGAGGAGCAATTGCTGATAGGGTTGACACAAGAAGACTTCTTGGAATTATTCATCTTTTAGCTACTTTACCTTTATTCCTTATATTATTTGGACTTAATTATAGTTTTCTTTCTTTTCAAATTATGATTTTATATGGTCTAACGACTGGAGTAGCTCAGGCCTTTGCTCTTCCGGCAAGAGATAGCTTGCTTAACAAAGTTTCTAATGGAAATATTCAAAAAACTGTAATAACAGCTATGCTTATTCAATTTATTTGTCAGTTAAGCGGAATGAGTATGGGTGGTTTAGCAGATGAGTGGGGAATTTTTCCTCTTGTTATTATGCAAATTGTAGCTCTTGTAGTTGGTGGTTATTTTGCTTTCCGTCTTCCAAAAAAAGAGGAGACCTCCTCATTACCTAAGCTGAAAGAAATGTTTAAAGAAATAGCCGAAGGTTTTGCTGAGGTAAAAAAGTCAAAGGAAATATTTCCAGTTGTAATGGCAATGGGTATAGTTGGTATTTGCTATATGGGAAATAACCTAGTTGCTCTTCCTTATATAACTACTGAAAGATACGGCCTTGGTTCTGCTGGCTTTGCAATAGTTACCTCTTCTTTTTGGGCGGGAACAGTCTTTTCAAATATTGTATTAATTCTTAATCAACAATTAAAAAACTGGGGTAAAATAATGGTATTTAATTTATTTTTTGGAACCATACTTATTTTCTTAGTATTCAATATTCCTTTTTGGTTATTTTGTTTTCTAGTTTTTGCTTGGGGAAGTGGAGCAGGAGTAGTTATATCAATGAGCAGAACAATAACACAAACTTTTGCAAAAGAGACTCATAGGGGAAGGATCTTATCTATTTATTCTTTAGCAATATTTTCTTTTGGTCCATTAGGGGCTCTTATCTGTGGCTTTATAATCGAAAACTTTGGGATCGCAAATAATGTTATTATATCATCATTGACGGCCATAATAGCTCTTTCAATATTAGTTATAAAAACAGATTTGTATAAAATTAAATCTCCAAAATAAACTATGAATATTCTTTTTCATCCCACCAAGGATAATAATCTGGTATATCTTCAATTCCATCTGAAAAGTTAGCTTCTCTTTTTTCTAAAAATGAAGTAACACCCTCTTTTGCATCTTTCATTCTGCCTCTTGCAAAAATACCTCTACTATCAATTTTATGTGCTTCCATTGGATGATCAGCTCCGGCCATTTTCCATAACATTTGTCTTGAAAGAGCAACAGATACTGGTGCACAATTTTTAGTTATTTCAAGGGCAATTTCTTTTGCATCATTAAGTAGATTATCAGCTTTATGAATTGATCTTACTAAACCACCCTTTAAAGCTTCTTCGGCAGGAAAGACTTTTCCAGAATAAACCCATTCAAGTGCTTGTGAAATTCCGACTATTTTGGGTAAAAACCAAGAAGAACAAGCCTCAGGAACTAACCCTCTTCTTGCAAAAACAAAGCCGTATCTTGCTTCTTCAGAGGCCAATCGAATATCCATAGCAAGTTGCATTGTAACACCAACTCCAACAGCAGGTCCATTACATGCTGAGATAACAGGCTTAAGACAATCAAAAATCCTTAATGTTACAAGACCACCACCATCCCTTATACTTGGATTAGACCAATCTATTTCTCCATTTTCTAAAACAGCGCCTTGTTTATCCTTTCGATCATCACGACTCTCAAAATCAAATGTTCTTGCTCCTGCAGAAAGATCTGCTCCTGCACAAAAACCCCTACCCGCACCGGTAACTATGATAGCTTTTACATTATCGTCTTTATCTGCTTCATCGAATGCTTTGATAAGGTCATTTTGCATTTGAAAATTAAAAGCGTTTAATT
>CACLNZ010000015.1 GCA_902608415.1 uncultured PS1 clade bacterium | reverse complement strand
TTAGAGCTGGTATTGACTTCATTGGTCATGCAAATTATATCGATGATGAAGCGCTTGATCTTCTTATAAAAAATAAGGATAAAGTTTTCGTTGGTCCGGCTATTGCTTGGGAAATTACTTTTCTAGAAAATTATAAAAATATGGGCTTTGATGAGAACAGCAGGGAAGTCATAGCTTATAGCAAAGAACTTGAAGAAACGATTATTTCTTACAAAAAGATGCAGGCTGCTGGTATTCGTATTCTAGTTGGAGGTGATTATGGTCTTAACATCACCCCTCATGGAACATATGCAAAAGATCTAGAATATTATGTTACTCATTTTGGATTTACAAATGCAGAAGCAATTCATTCAGCTACAAGATTAGGTGGATTAGCTATGCATCCAGATGGTTCTCTAGGAACTCTGGAGGAAGGAAAACTTGCCGACTTAGTTGTTATAGATGGCAATCCGTTAGAAGATATTACAGTTCTACAAGACCACGACCGCATTGTATCAGTTATGAAAGATGGTAAATTTTATAAAGATCTTTTAAATAATGACATCCCTTACGAGATTAGTGATGATCAATTAAGTCTCGCATTACAACCTTCTTCAAAATCAAGAAGAAAAAATGTTAGGGTAATTAAAAATTAATTAATTTGGATTATATCTATCTTTAGTATCATAAACTCTATCATCCTGACGACCACCTCGAAAACAATCTGGCGCTGAGTCAAAATAAGGTTCATGAGTTGTTTCAGTACGAGACCAATCGACAATTTCAGACCTATATACCATTTTCCAAACGCCTTCTCTTTTCTCGTAACGATCTAGATAGCGCCCCGAAATAAAAACATCATTTGTTTGGCCGTCTTCATCAACTTTGTGATAAGCCTGAAAATACACTTCACCAAAAGCTTCATTCTTATTATCACCAAATTCTATTAAGACATTACCAATCATGTGATGATTAGCATGATGTTCCTTCAATGCATCCATACAGAATTGAGCAAATGTTGGTGCATCACTTTTTGTAAAACCATAATCGCACCAAGCACCATCATGAAAAACAGATTTTAATAATTCTATATCTAGCCTATCTAGCCCCCTCATATATTTACATGAGAGATCATAAATTTCTGATTTTGCGATTACTCTTTCTAATTCCTCACTCATTTTATGCTCCTTATGTTTGTTGTTTTTTCAGATCTATTTCTCGTCTAATCTCTTCTTGTTTTTCTTGTGTAATCGGATAATTACGAATACATAAGATTGTCAAAAGAAGGAATAGAGGTAAACCAAAACAGAATAATATTTTTAGTCCTAAAATTTGTTCAGGACTATTTATTGCTCCAGGTGTACTATCAAAACCAATGAGATCCAAATATGTAAAAGCAAAAAATGGAGCAATAGCAATTGCCATCTTTGTTATAAATGACCATGCAGCAAAAAATTGTGCTGCCCTATCTTCGCCTGTTAAGTGCGTATCATAATCTATAACATCCGCCTTCATAGCATGAGGGATAAGATGAAATGTTGAACCTGCAAGACCAGCAATAAATGTGATTGGGAACATCCAATAATAATCACCTTCGCCCAAAAAGAAATAACATGGTTGTAAAAAAGTAAATACTAATAAACCAATTTTCCAGGCATTATGTTTGCCTATTTTTTTTGATAACCAAAGCCAAAAGGGAATCCCTATAAGATTGGCAACATAATAAAAAACGAAATATAAAATACCCTGCTCTTCCTCACCTGTTACACCTCTAATGAAGAACATTACTGTCAAAGTTGAAAGTGTTACTCCCAAGTAATTAAAAAAGTATGCAAAAATTAGTTGCCTAAAAGCCTTATTCTTCCACATAGCTATTAAGCCCTCTTTCAAAGACCCTTGTTTAACTTGATAATCCATTCTTTCAGGAACATTAAAAACTGATAAACTAATCGTAATTGGAATAACGATAAGCAAACAAAATCCAATAATAATAATTGTTTCTTCAGCACCCCCAAAAGCAAATAAGAATAAAGCAATGGCAGGTAAAAATTTTGAAATTGCATTACCAAATGTTCCAATAAACATTCTCCAGCCAACTATCGTTGATCGCTCATTATAATCAGATGATAATTCTGCTGCCCATGAATAGTATGGAATAAATAGCATACTCCAACCAAACCAAAGTACTAAAAACCAAAATAATAAATAATGTCCGCCTGCCCCCAAATTAAAGGAAAGAAAATCTAAATTAAAAGGAACCCAGCCCCATGAACTTTCAGGAAAGAAAATTTTATATGTCGCCAACATTAAAAGTGGCATAGAGAAGAGCATCCAAATACGTCTTCTTCCCCAGCGCGTGTCCGTTCTGTCACTTAAGAAACCTATTAAAGGATCTGTAACGGCATCGAAAGATCTTGCTAGAAGCATTACCAAAGCAACTACAGCAAAATCAAGACCTAAATCAGAGACATAATAATTTGGAATAAAAGCTAATAAAGGTAGAGAGGCTATTGATAGAGGCATCTCACTTAAACCATAGAAAAACAGAGTTTTTTTAGGTAATTTTTTTTGGGTCATTATCAATCTTTAATACTTATGATGAATTACTTACTTTTGACCATAAAGATTTATCACTTAACCAGTTGTCAACCCAGTCATGAAAATGCTGAACTCTTTCTTCATCTTTACTTAAAATTGCTTTATCAAAACCTCTTGAATGCATTCCGGCCTGCATATCATTTAGATAATGAATATCTTGGTCTATCGTAGCAGTCATTGAATTTCTACCCTCTACAACATCTTGCCTTGTAAAGACTTCATGCTCAACGCGTGTATCTGAATATGAATAATCATATGAACCTGGTAAAAGCTCAAGACCCTTATCCTTATCACGAATCTTATCCTCTGGAATCATCAAGCTATATTTTGTAAATATACACTTATTTGGATCGGCGCCATGAGGTCTTGGACCAAAGATCCATAGTCTCTCAGCATGAATGGTCATGAAGATATTAGGAAATATATCATATTGGAAAACATCTGAAATTTGTTCATCAGATAGCTCTGAATAATCAAAGCCAAGTTTTTTTCCTATAATTCTTTTTTGTTTTTGAACTGCATTTCTAATGTCTGGAACTTTACCGTTAAAATCCTCAGGATCTAATCCTAATCCTATTAAGTATTGTTTCATATAATCTGGCGGCTCTTCAGGCATATCATATCTTGGATTCATAACAGGACTCTCAACCCAAGTATGTGAATGACCAAAAGGCCAAAGATAATTTTGAGCATCACAGCAATCTACAAAGCTAGCATGTTGGGGGTGAATAAAATCAACATGATATTGTTCTAAAAAATTGTCTCTTGCTGTTTTCCAGTTCGTATCTAGAGTTACACTTTGATGTTTAACAAGTTCCATATTTTCAAAATGATATGGATTAAGTTGGTCCATTATGGTTCCAAGGAAGGTTTTAAGTGGGGCTGGATTATCACTCATATTAATAAATACGAGACCTGCCCATACATCTACATTTACCTCCTTAAGGGAATTTTCTTTTTTACAAACGCCACCTTCAAATAATTCTTCATCAGGTACCTTTTTAAGTTCCCCATCCAAACCATAAGTCCAGCCATGATAAGGACAAGAAATTTGTTTTACCCAACCAGAATCTACAGTAAAAATTTTATTTCCTCTATGCTGACAAGTATTATAAAAGGCCGAAATATTATTATCATCATTTAATGTGATAATTATTGACTCTCTTCCAATATCATAAATAAAAAAATCACCAGGTTCCTTTAAGTCGGTTAAAACGCCAGTAAATAACCAGCATTGAGTCCATAGCCTATCCCATTCTTTGTTCATAAACTCATTAGATGTATACCTATCACTACTCAAGTTTGCATTACATTGAGGATCTGCGCTGATTTCTTCAGAAAAATTTATAGGATCAAATTTTTGTGGCAATGTTTTCCCCTAAAAAACATCTCAATATTATCCAAAAAAAATAATAGTACAAATTGAAAAATAAAATTGTTTACATATATAATTTAAATCTACAGAATTACTTAACTTTGGAGGGTTTAATGATAGTAGTTAATGCGATAATGAAAACAAATGATAGTAATTTTGAAACTATAAAAAATGCAGTAAAAGAATTAGAAATTAAGACAAGAGAAGAGGATGGGTGTCTAGATTACGCTTTTAGTGTTGAGCTTCATAGTGAAAGAGTTATCAGAATTACTGAATTATGGGAAAACCTTCAATCTTTAAAAGATCACTTAAAAACCGAACATGTAGCCCATTTTGTAGGATCGATGTCTGAGGATCCACCAGAAACAGATGCAAAATTTTATGAGGCCAACCAAATCGATTACCCTGGTTAAAATGAATAGCAAAATAAGTAGCTGGAATATTGGTAATATTAAAATTACTAGAATAATTGAAGCTGAAAGAGCTGGGCCAATGTTTGTCGTTCCAGATGCAGTACCTGAGGAAATTTTAAAAATGCCTTGGCTACAACCTCACTTCTCTGATAGCGAAGGAAATACTATTGTTAGCATTCATGCACTAGTTATTGAAACTAGTGAAAAATGTATAATCGTGGATACTTGTTTAGGGAATGATAAAGAAAGACACATCCCTCAATGGAATATGTTACAAACAAAATTTTTAGAAGATTTAGATAAAGCTGGATACTCAGTTGATCAAATTGACACAGTGCTGTGCACACATATGCATACTGACCATGTTGGTTGGAATACGATCTTAGTTAATGATAAATGGGAACCTACTTTTAAAAAAGCAGATTATCTATTTGGACAAAAAGAATGGGAATATACCGAAAAACAACTTGGTGATCATAGATATGCAGAATTTATCAATGACTCTATTATTCCCATTATTGAGTCAGGTTTGGTAAAGTTTGTAGAGATGGATGAGAAAATCTGCGAGGGTATTTGGTTAGAACCAACAATTGGTCATACACCTGGTCATGTTAGTGTTTGTATAGAGTCAAAAGGAGTAAGCGCAGCTATCACGGGTGATTTCTTGCATCACCCATGCCAAATGGAAAAACTAGAATGGGAATCAAGTGCTGATTGGGATAAAGAACTTGCTAAGAAAACGAGAAGGGAGAAACTTGGGGAGTATGCTGATAATAATATTTTAGTTTTTGGAACACATTTTGCAACTCCATCTGCTGGTTATGTGAAAAGAAAAGATGATCACTTTATATATGAAGTAAAGTATCCGGATAATTAAAAAAGGCCCTATTAAAGGGCCTTTTTAATTTTATTATACTCTTAGACTAAAAATTATAAGTTAAACTTGCAGATAACATTCTTGGATGACCATGAGTTCCAATAATATAAAAAGGATCAGTCATATTATTAACACCATCCAAAGCGCCTCCTGCTCCAAGATTTACCCAATTTTCTAAATCGGTATAGTAATTTTCATCTGTTAGATTTTCACCGTGAATCATAAATTCCCAATTACCAGATCTAATACCAGTAGTTAAATTAAGTGTATAATAACTTGGATTATCTATAGCATTTTGAGGAGGCATACTCATGCTTGGTCCTCTTCTATTATATTGAAAGTCAGCAACAAACTCCATGCCATTATCAAGCGGTCTTGCATAGTTTGCTGCAAGCGCAACACCATTATCAATAGAACCAGAAGGAGTTTGACCACTAACATCAACTCCGGAAATAATTGTACCATTATTCCATTCAGCTTCAAGTGTACCAAATGCTGCTGCTACTGTTAGATATTCAGTAGCCTGATATGCTATCTCAAGCTCAAATCCAATATTCTCAGAGTCTCCTGTATTATCTATAGATTCAAATGGCCCTGTAGATGATTGAACTAAGGTTGTGAAAAGGCGATCTTCATAATCAATCATAAATGCAGCCATTGAAAAATTACCTCTTCCTTCCATGAAAGAACCTTTCCAACCAAGCTCATATTGTATAGCCTCTTCTTTGTTATATGTTGATAACGATGGATTGCCCTGATTATCAAAAGTAACAGGCTCATGTCTTAAGCCACCAGGCTCATAACCTTTAGCAACTGTCAAATAAACCATTGAGTCATTTTCTAAAAATCTTGAAATTGATACTCTTGGAAGGACTTCAGTACCATCAACTTTATTAGCATGTGGAAGACCACTTTCTGTAACATTAGCTGGTACAACCTTTTCTCTTTCCCATGAATCGATTCTTACTCCTAAACCAATTTCCCAAGGACCAGTTGTATAAGTTATATTACCAAAGCCAGCTAAATGAGTAGTTTCTGTATCATCCTGTTTTGCTGGTACTGTAAGGTCACAAAAACAAATTACTGTACCTGGACCAAATCTTGTTGTGGCTCTTTCAACCCATTCCATATTTGATGTGTAAAGTCCCATTTGCCATTGCAAATTACTATCTGAAGTTGATGTCAGACGAATTTCTTGAGTCATAGCTTCAAAAGTTTCATCTTGACGAGCGTCTAACCATAATTCTGGTTGAAGATCAACATCGGTAAGTCTTTTAGCTTCGGTATCAGTATAGGATGATATAGAAGTCAAATCAAAACCATCAAACTCCCACACTAACTCTAAATGAGCTCCGAATGTTTCTTTGTCATTATTAGATGGAGTATCAATATCATTTATGAATGGATATTCAAAATTTGGAGGAGTACCTCTTTCTAATGCCCAATTATTATTTGGACCATCATATTGATTTGATCTTATAGAGGCATAAAGAGATAGATTATCAGAAATTGGTCCAGCTATTGATAGTCGCCCTCCACTTTCTTCATAACCAGCTACACTGTCGTCATTTGTGCTTGGATTATACATAAAACCATCGTCTTCTCTTGAAAAAGCAAATAATCTTATTGCCCAATCATCTCCAATTGGAACATTAATAGAACCCTCAATATCAATCGAATTTTGTTCACCAACCATTAATTTTAATCGACCTGATGTTTCGTCTGGTGATGGTCTTGTGCTTATAAATTTAATAGCACCACCAATATTACTTCCACCATATAATACACCTTGTGGGCCCTTTAAGATTTCAATTCTATCTAAATCACCAAATCGTGAAGTTGCATCACCAAAAAGTTGAATATCGTCAAGATAAAAACCTACACCCTGAGTTAAACTAAATGCGCCAAGGCCTCTCATTGTTACATTTGGCCAGCCATCCGTTCTTGTATTAAGATTGAAGTTAGGAACTGTCATTCCAATCTTATCAAGAGTTTTCATATTATGCTGTGTAATCGTATCTCCTGAAATAGCCACTACAGATTCAGGAATATCTAAAAGACTTTCCTCTCTTTTTCTTGCAGTTACTATTATTTCTTCAAGACTAGAACTTGATATATTATTATTGGACGAACTAGACTGAATATCACCTTCGTCAGCAATCACATTACTTGAAGCAATTAAAAAACAAGCAATAAGAAAAATATAGATTCTTTTCATAAATCCTCTCCCAAATTATATTTAGGTGAGAATATAGATAAAAAAATTAATTTGAAGTAAAAATTATTTTTTTGTAAAAATACAAGAATATTGACGATTTTTTATAAATAAATCATAATTTTGAAAATTATCATTTAGAATATGTAAATATTAATATATCTTCATTTATGAAATTAGGGGGCTTAATTTAATGAGTGAACTTAAAAATCTGAAGCCTGGTGAGGCAAGATGTCCAGATCATCCATCTACTAAAGAATTGGTAAGTAGAGATTGCACTGGAGCACCTGATGCTATTCTTGAGGAATCATATAAATTCATCGGAGATGCAGATATACCTTTTGAAAGATATATTTCAAAAGATTTTGCACAGGAAGAAAATAATAAAATGTGGTCAAAAGTCTGGCAATGGGCTTGTCATATGGATCATATACCTGAAGTAGGTGATTATTATGTTTATGATGTTGCTGATTTATCAGCAGTAATTGTTCGATCAGATAATAATGAAATAAAAGCATATTATAATTCATGTCTACATAGAGGAACTCAATTAAAGCCCTCAGGTACATCTGGTGTATGTAAAGAACTTAAATGTCCTTTTCATGGTTGGACATGGTCACTTTCTGGTAAATTAGAATACCTTCCTTGTGATTGGGATTTCCCACATGTCAATAAGGAGGAGTATAATCTTCCAGAATTAAAATGTGATACATGGGGCGGGTTTGTTTTTATAAACTTTGACCAAAATGCTAATCCTTTGAATGATTATCTAGGTGTCTTGCCTGAACATTTTAAAAACTGGAATCTCGAAGATCGATATATTGAAACGCATGTCACTAAAAAACTTCCATGCAATTGGAAAGCTGCAGCAGAAGCTTTTTTAGAAGCATATCATGTGCTTGAAACTCATTCTGAGGGTGTTTATACGGCTGGTGATGCCAATGCAGATTATGATATTTTTGGTGATCATATATCACGCTTTATTCATACTATAGGGTATACAAGCCCACATATTGTTGAAAATAGACCAAACCAACAAGAGATATTAGATATTTTATTAGGAAGAAAACTTGATGATGACTCAGGGACAGTCAAAGTTCCAGAAGGTAGCACTGCTCGAGAAGTATATGCTAGGATTGTACAGGAAGAGATGGGAGAAAAATATAAGTCAGATTTCTCACATCTTACTGTTACTGAGACAATAGACTCAATTGAATATTTTGTTTTCCCTAATGCTTTCTTTTTTCCTGGTCTGCAGCTTCCTATGGTTTATAGATTTAGGCCAGATGGAGTGGATCATGCAATTTTTGACCTTTTATTTTTAAGACCAAAAATAGAGGGTGAAGATCACCCACTTCCGCCAGAGCCACATTATCTGGATATTGACGATAGTTATACCTTATGTGAAGGAACTGGTTATCTTGGAGCTGTATATGATCAAGATACTAATAACCTTCTTTCTCAAACCCGAGGATTTAAAGCTAGCCCTAAAGGAGCTCAGACTCTTGGAAATTATCAAGAATCTAGAGCAAGACATTTACATCAAATAGTTGACAAATACATTAACCAAACAAAAAATTAATTTAATTAGGAGAATAATATGACAGGACGAATTGAAAACAAGGTTGCAATAATAACTGGAGCAGCTATGGGCTTAGGTGCAGCAGACGCAACATTATTTGCGAACGAAGGCGCAAAAGTTATACTAACAGATGTTGCTGCTGATAAAGGTCAAGAATTAGCCAATAAAATTGGCGCTACTTTTATGCAGCAAGATGTAACGGATGAAGAAAGATGGAAACAAATAATTTCTGATACTGTTAACCTTCATGGCAGACTAGATGTTCTTGTTAATAATGCAGGCATAGTTGAAGTTGGTGATCCAGAAAATCAAACAACAGAAGAATATAGAAAAACGATGGCCGTCCATATGGATAGTACATTCTTTGGATGTAAATATTCTATACCAGTAATGGCCGAATCTGGCGGTGGGTCAATTGTTAATATGTGCTCAATCGCATCAGTACAGGGTGAATCTTATGTTGCCGCTTATTGTGCAGCAAAAGGAGCTATTGAAGCTTATACTAGAGCTGTAGCAGTTCATTGTGGTTTAAAGAAAAATGGAGTCAGATGTAATTCTATCCATCCATCAGGAATTATTACCCCTATGGTAGAAAGTGTACCAGAAAAAATGGAAGCTAAATTTGGTGGTGCACCTAATCAAGATGCCCCAGCAAGCAAGCAAGGTGAGCCAAATGATATAGCTTATGCAGCATTGTATCTTGCGTCTGATGAATCTAAATTTATGAATGGTGCTCAACTAAGAGTTGATAATGCTATGTCAGTTGCTTCAGGCTCTATGCCAGAATAATAGGAGAGTATAATGAGTCAGCAAATAGATTATTTTGATAATGATATAAGATTAGAAGGCGTTTTATTTCCTACAGAAGATCCTGCTAACAGTCCAATTGTGCTTGTTGTTCCAACATATGCAGGAAGAGATGATTTTACTCTTGAGAAAGCAAAAATGATGAATCAACTAGGTTTTTCTGGTTTTGCTGTTGATATGTATGGAGAAGGAAAGACGGGCTCTACACCAGAAGAAAATATGAAATTGATGCAAGCGGTTCTTGATGACCGTGAAATGCTTCAAAGAAGAATAAATCTGGCTCATCAAACAGCAATTGATCAAGTAGGAGTTAACGCAAACAAGTCAGCTGCAATTGGTTTCTGTTTTGGTGGATTATGTGTTCTGGATTTAGCAAGAACTGGTTCAAGCGTTGCAGGTGTAGTGTCTTTTCATGGATTATTCAATCCTCCTGGAAATACTGATGGTAATAAAATTAGCTCAAAAATATTAGTCCTGCATGGAAATGATGACCCTATGGTTCCTCATGAATCTGTGAATGGCCTAGCTAACGAATTAACAGCTATAAATGCAGATTGGCAGATTCATGCTTATGGCGGAGCATCTCATGCATTTACTAATCCTCTAGCAAATGCTCCTGAGGATGGAATGGCATTTAATGAAAATGCAAATAGAAGATCTTGGGAAGCAATGAGTAATTTTTTAGAAGAAATTTTCTCATAAGTTATGACTAAAGATCCTCAAGAAAAAACAATTAGGGCTATTGTTGTTCCTGTTACACCCTTTCAGCAAAATTGTTCTATTGTTTGGTGTTTAGAAACTTCTAAGGGAGCTGTATTTGATCCAGGAGGAGATCTTGATAATATTCTGCAAGCAGTTGAAGAAAACAATGTGTCAGTCGAAAAAATATTGATAACACATGCCCACCTAGATCATGCTGGAGGAGCTCATGAACTTTCTAAAATTCTTAATGTTCCAATTGAAGGACCTCATAAAAAAGATCTATTCTTGATGGAAAGCCTTGCTCAGCAGGGAGAAAAATTTGGCTTACATGGCGCCAAAGTTTTCAAAACTAACAGATATCTAGAAAATGGAGATGAGGTTAAAGTTGGTAACCAAACTCTCGGCGTCAGGCACTGTCCAGGTCATACTCCAGGTCATATTATTTTCTTTCACGAGCAGTCTCAATTAGCAGTTGTCGGAGATGTAATCTTTCAGGGATCAATTGGTAGATCTGATCTGCCAAGAGGTAATCATGAGGAATTAGTAAATTCAATTGTAAATAGATTATGGCCGCTTGGTGATAACATGACATTTATCCCTGGTCATGGCCCTCTTTCAACCTTTGGTCAGGAAAGACTAACTAATCCATATGTTTCTGATTTTGCATTAGGTGTTGAGAGAGAAATATCACAAAAAGTAAAAGATCAAGAAGAAGAGCAAAATTAAAGGAATAAAATAGATTTTGTTAAATCTAAATATACAAAAATATAAAAGATCCTACTTATGTTCTTTATATTTCCTACAGGCAATACCTCAGGGTCTCATTTATTTTTCTATCCAAGATTGGTTAACTGGTAACGGTTTTACAATTAAGGATATAGCTCTAATTACCGCAATTGCATCAATACCATGGTCTTTAAAATTTATAATTGCACCTTTTGTTGATTACTACTCAGAATCAAATATGGGTAAAAGAAGATCTTGGATAATTTTATCTATGCTTTCTATGAGTTTAACAATATTTATTGCGGCCATACTTTCCAAAAATGGAATTGATCTATTGCTATTGGGAATTACTTTTTTTTCAACATTACTTGCTACTTCAATTCTTGATGTTTCAACAGATGGACTAGCGATAGATATATTAAATGATAATGAAAGAGGTATTGTTAATGGACTAATGTGGGCTTTTCGGACTTTCGGCTTAAGTTTGTCAGGTATTTCTTCAGCTTATATCATGGCCAATTATGGTCTAACAAATGCAATTTTATTTATTGGGTTTTTTATTCTTTTAGCAGGTCTTCTTCTTTCATTTTTTAGAGAGAGAAAAACAGATAGATACCTGTCATTAGGGACCAACATTAATACTAAAGAATTATCTCCGTTCAAATTTAAAGATATTATAATTCTTATCATTAAGACTATTAAGCAAAAACATATTTTTTTGCTAATTTTATTTTGTCTTACCTCAAATCTTGCCTCAGGTATACATTTCTCGTCAATTTCATATCTTTATACAAATTATGCTGACTGGGAGTCATTCGACTTAACATTTTATAGATCGGTAGCTCTATATGGTGGAATTTTAGCAGCACTTTTGGGTGGATATCTTTCAGATAAAGTAAATTCACAATTAATTATAAAAATATCTCATATTTCTCTTGGTTTTCTATGTTTGTTAATTGCAATTCATACAAATATCATAATGAATCAGTTTTTTGGAATAGGCATATTGCTTGCCTTTTCATTTTTTAATTCATTTGCATTAACTGCTGTCTTATCTTTATGTATGAAATTTTCTTTATCATCCTCTGCTGCATCAATATTTGCCATTTTTATGAGCACTAGACATTTTTCTAGAATTATTGGTGAAACTTTTGCTGGTATATCTGACGGTTTCTTTAATTTAACTGTTGGTTCAATTTATTTAATAGCAGCTTTTTTATGTATCTTGCCTTTAACATTTTTAAGTTATTTCAAACCTTAGGTATAAGATAATTTTTTGCCATCATAAAACTTGACACAAATCATCCTAGGGTTATAGTCGCGCCACACATTAATTTGTAATAAAAATGGGTTGAAAATGTACGCTGTGATTAAAACTGGTGGTAAGCAATATAAGGTATCAAAGGATGATGTTATTTCTGTTGAAAAATTATCTGATGACGCTGGTAAAAAGATCAAATTGAATGAAGTCCTAATCATATCAGATAAAGGAAAGCCAATTGTAGGAGATCCATTAATTAAAGGTGCAAGTGTAGAAGCAGAGATTATGGATCATTCTAGGGCTGCTAAAATTACAGTCTTTAAGAAAAAAAGAAGACATAATTACAGAAGAAAACAAGGTCATAAGCAAAATATTACAAACCTAAAGATTTTAAGTATAAATTCTTCTCAGGGGAAAACGAAAGCTGCCGATACCGAAGAAAAGAAGACAGCAGCAAAAAAAGCAGCTCCAAAAAAAGCAGCTCCAAAAAAAGCAGCTCCAAAAAAAGTAGCCACAAAATCAAAAAAAACTGAAGACAAACCAAAAAAATCTGATAAAAAGGCTAAATCGGAACCAAAAAAAACTAATAAAGGTTCAAAGGAGTAAAACATGGCTCACAAGAAAGCAGGCGGTTCATCAAGGAACGGAAGAGATTCAGCTGGAAGAAGACTTGGTGTTAAAAAATATGGAGGGGAAAATGTTATTCCTGGAAATATTATTATTCGTCAAAGAGGAACAAAGTGGAAGCCAGGTAAAAATGTTGGCTTAGGAAAAGATCATACAATCTTCTCTTTAATTCAAGGAACTGTGGATTTTTCAAAAACACAAAATGGAAGACCAGTAGTTTCTGTAAAGCCAAGTCCAGAAGCTACAAACTAGAAAAGTTTCAACTTAATCACTATAATCTTTAATTAACTTTGCGAGCATGGTTATGAAATTCCTTGATCAGGCAAAAATACATATTCAATCTGGAAACGGCGGAAACGGCTGTGTAAGTTTTCGTAGAGAAAAGTATGTTGAATTCGGAGGTCCAAACGGTGGGAATGGCGGCAAAGGAGGTAATGTCATTATCAAATGCGTTGATGGCCTCAATACTTTAATTGACTATAGATATAGACAACATTTTAAAGCAAAAAATGGTAGTCCAGGAATGGGAAGTGATAAAACTGGTAGGTCAGGTGAGGATACAATCATTGAAGTTCCAAGAGGTACATTAATATTGGAAGAGGATAATGAAGAGGTCATTGCTGATATTGTTGATAAAGATCAATCTCTCACAATCCTAAAAGGTGGGAATGGAGGGTTTGGTAATGCACATTTTAAAAATTCTGAAAATCAAACACCTCGAACTGCTAATGATGGAGAAAATGGTGAAGAAAAATGGATTTGGCTTAGATTAAAACTTATTGCCGATATTGGTTTAATTGGATTACCCAATGCCGGTAAATCAACCTTAATATCAACTGTGAGTGAAGCAAAACCAAAGATTGCCGATTACCCTTTTACAACACTAAATCCAGTTCTTGGTATTGCAAAGTATAATAATAATGAACTGGTAATTGCTGATATCCCTGGATTAATTGAAGGTGCTCATGAAGGTAAAGGCCTAGGTGATAGATTTCTTGGGCACATTGAAAGATGCAATTTGCTTCTTCATTTGATTGATGCAAATGACTCTGATGTAATTAATTCATGGAAAACTGTTAAAAATGAGATATCAGCATATTCTAAAGAATTAGATGAAAAAAAAGAAATCATTGTCTTATCTAAGTCAGACTCTATTGATGAAACAAAATTAGATGAAAAATTAAATATTTTGAAAGATTATACTTATAAAGATGTTTTCAAAATATCTTCTGTAACTGGAAAAGGAATTACTTCGATACTTAGAATATTGCATGATAATATATCAAAAACAGAGGATGATGATAATATAAAAGGCTGGCAACCATGAAAATAAAAAAAATAAATAGAATGGTAGTGAAGATTGGCTCCTCACTTCTTATTGATAAAGATAAAGGGGTGAATAATAATTTCTTGAACAATATTAGTGAAGATATTGTGTCATTAAAAAAAAGGGGCATAGAAACCCTTATGGTTTCATCAGGCGCTATAGAATTAGGAAAAATTGAATTAAATAAAACCAAAGAAAAATTTAATTTATCAGAAAGTCAGGCTGCTTCTTCAATTGGCCAAATAAAATTAATAAATGCATGGAAAGACTCTTTAGGTAAGTTTGATCTTGATGCTGCTCAAATATTAATAACTGCTGAAGATACAGAAAATAGAAAAAGATTTTTGAATGCTAGATCAACAATTGAAGAGTTAATACGAGAAAAATATATCCCAATAATAAATGAGAATGATACGGTAGCTACATCCGAAATCAGGTATGGAGATAATGATAGATTAGCCGCTAGAATAGCTGGAATGGTTGCGGCAGATTGCTTAATCTTGTTATCCAATGTTGAGGGTCTCTATGAGAAAGATCCCTCTAATGAAGAAAGTAGATTAGTTAATAATGTAGAAACTATAGATAAGAGAATTACTGATATGGCAGGCGAGGCAGGAGAATTAGGGAGAGGCGGTATGATAACAAAAATTGCAGCAGCAAAAATAGCCACTAAGAGCGGTTGCCAAATGATTATTTCTTCAGGAAGAATAAAAAATCCTATCCTATCTTCACTAAATGATGGAATTGGAACTGTTTTTCAATCTCAAAATAAAAATCTGAGTGCTCTAAAAAGTTGGATTTCTGGAAGCATAAAGCCATCAGGAGAAATAAATATTGATAAGGGAGCTAACTTAGCTCTTGAAAATGGTAAAAGCCTATTATCTGCAGGAATTATAGATTTTGATGGTGAATTTGATAAAGGTGATACTCTTACAATTAAATCTGGAGATAAAGAAGTAGCTAGGGGCCTAACTAATTTTAATTCAAATGATTTATCTAAAATAATTGGTAAAAAATCTGAAGAAATTGAAGAAATTTTAGGCTATCTTGCTAAGACGGAAGTAATACATAGAAATAATTTATTTTATTCTGGCAATATGGATGAAAAATAATGAATGAAAATATAAGATTACAGTTATCTAAAATTGGCAATGACGCAAAAAAAGCATCTAACGCCCTATCCATGGCAAGTAAAGATAAAAAAAATCAAGCCCTAATGGATATGGCTGAACTTATTGAAAATAACCAAGACGAGATTCTTAAGGCCAACAATACTGATATGAAAAAAGCTGAAGAAAAAGGAATATCAGATTCCTTTCTAGACCGCCTTTATTTAGATAAAGATCGAATTTCTTCTATAAGTAACGGCCTTCGATCTATAGTAGAGCTTAATGATCCTGTTGGAGAAGAAATAGGAAGATGGCAACGGCCTAATGGTCTTGATATTTCTAGAGTAAGAACTCCTCTAGGAGTTATAGGAGTGATTTATGAAAGCAGACCAAATGTTACTGCTGACGCTGGAGCGTTGTGTCTTAAAGCCGGAAATGCAGTTATTTTAAGGGGAGGATCAGAGAGCTTTCATTCTTCTAATGCTATTCACAAATTTTTGGTACAGGGATTAGAGGCTTCCAATTTACCAAAACACTCTATTCAAATTATACCAACTACAGACCGTGAAGCAGTCGGTCTTCTTTTAGGAGGATTAAATGGAAATATTGATGTTATTGTTCCACGCGGCGGTAAAAGTCTTGTAGAAAGAGTTCAGAATGAAGCAAAAATACCTGTGTTTGGACATTTGGAAGGGGTATGTCACTTATATGTTGATAAAAGCGCAGATTTAACAAAAGCTAAAGATATTATAATTAATGCAAAAATGAGGAGACCTGGTATTTGCGGTGCTGCTGAAACATTACTAATAGATAAAAATAGTGATGAGTCTTTTCTTCCTTTGCTAGTCAATTCACTTAAAGATAGCGGATGCGAGGTAAGAGGATGTGAAGAAACTCTCAAATTAACTGATAATATAATTTCTGCAAATGATGAAGATTGGTCAACTGAATACCTTGAGGCGATTATAAGTGTAAAGATAGTTGATGGCGTAGAGGAAGCAATTTCACATATTGGTGAATATTCAACTAATCATACAGACTCAATAATTACAGAAGATAATGATATTGCAGAAAAATTTATGAGAGAAGTTGATAGCGCAATAGTTATGCATAACACATCTACTCAGTTTGCAGATGGTGGTGAATTTGGTATGGGAGCAGAAATTGGTATTGCAACAGGAAGATTTCATGCCAGAGGACCAGTAGGTGTAGAGCAATTAACTAGTTTTAAGTATATAGTTCGTGGTTCAGGCCAAATAAGACCTTAGTGATGATACTCTAGTGAATAATTATATTTTACCAATAAAATCTGGATCACAAATTGGTCTATTTGGTGGCTCTTTTAATCCAGCACATGAATGGCATTTCCAAGTTTCAAAGAATGCTTTAGGTGAACTTAATTTAAATCAAGTTATTTGGTTAGTATCTGCTTCCAATCCGCTTAAAGAAAAAGAAGATATTATGGACTTTCATGATAGATTTATAAGTGCAAGGGATATTGCAAAATCAGATAATTTTTTTGTTAGTGACTTTGAAAAAGAATACAAAACAAAATACAGCATAGATACTGTTTCAAAAATTATGGACTTATATCCAGATGTAAATTTTGTTTGGGTTATGGGTTCTGACTGTGCTGCAGAAATTTCTCAATGGAAGGATTGGAAAAAATTTTTGGATTTAATTCCAATAGCAATTTATCCAAGACCATCCTTTGAGATTGAATCAAATAAGCTAGATTTAATAAAAGAAAGGGCAAAAATTATCGATGTTAATAATCAAAAAGGTTTCACAAAATGCAAACCACCCGCGATAACCTTTATTCCAGGTCCTATGAGTGATATTTCCTCAAGTCAAATTCGAAAGTTGAAAGATGTATAAAACCTTAGATAATATTGTAACTCAGTTAGAAGATAATAAAGCCTTAGATATTGTTTCAATAGATTTAAAAGGAAAATCAGATATAGCTGATTTTTTAGTTATTGCTACTGGGACATCAAATAGACATGTAGGTTCATTATCACAAAATCTAATCACTGAACTAAAAAAAGATGGAATAAGAAATATTAAAGCAGAAGGCATTAATAAAAGTGATTGGGTCCTTATTGATAGTGGAGATGTAATTGTACACATTTTTCGGAAAGAAGTTCGAGAGTTCTATAATTTAGAAAAATTGTGGCAAACTAATATAGAAACAAACTAAAAATACTTATGTTAATAACTATTATTTATATTGGTAGTTCAAATAATTTACTCCAAGATGTTGTTAGAGATTATGAAAAAAGAATCAAAAATATAGGAAGAAGTATTGGTCTAAAAGAAATTATTTATAAGGAAATTAAAAATTCTAATAAGAAAAATGTTACTGAAAAAAAAGATGAGGAAACTAAAAAATTAATAAATCAGAAAGAAAAAGGAGTATTAAATATTCTTCTTGATATAGAGGGCTCAAAATTAAATTCAGTTGAATTTTCAGAATACATCCTTGCTCAAGCAGACATTAATCAAAATATTAATTTTTTTATTGGTGGATCTGAGGGTATAGATAAAAAACATTTCGAAGATTTTGATAAGATAATTTCATTTGGGGACTTAACATGGCCTCATAAGATGTTTAAAATGATGCTCTTAGAACAGATCTATAGGTCGATAACAATTATTAACAAACACCCCTATCACAAATAATGCTTATAAAAACTTACCATAAATCTATATTCGCAATTTTATGTCTGATAATTATGAATTTCTCATCTCTAGAAGGAAAGACATTAGAGAGAGAGAATGTAGATTTGTTAAATAAAGTTATAGATTTAGTTGATAAGGAATACATCGAGTCAACAAAACAGAGTGATTTGGTTGAAGCTGCAATTAATGGGATGCTACAATCTCTAGACCCTCATTCAGTTTATTTGCCTCCAAAAGATTTTGCTAACCTACAAAATGACACAAGCGGAGAATTTGGTGGTATTGGAATAGAAGTTAGTATGGAAAATGGCGTAATAAAAGTTATTAGTCCAATTGATGAAACGCCGGCACAAAAAGCCGGGATTATTGCAGGTGATTATATTACCCATATAAATAAAGAACCAATGATTGATAAAAATCTTAATGAAGCAGTTGATCTTATGCGAGGAAAACCTAATACAGAAGTAGCGATAACTGTTGTTCGCAAAGAAAAAGATGGTGCTTTTGATATAACAATTATTAGAGACATAATAAAAATTCCTGGTGTTAAGACTGAAATTAAAGGGAAAAATAATAATATTGGATATATTAGAATTTCTGCATTCAATGAAAAGACATCTGAGAAATTATACAAAGAGCTCTATATTCATGAGAACAGTGAAAGCCCGTCAATTAAAGGTTATATTTTAGATATAAGGAGAAATCCTGGAGGATTACTTAAACAAGCAATTGAAGTAGCCAATATGTTTCTTAATTATGGAGAAATTGTTTCTACAAAAAGACCAAGATTTGAAGAGAAAATTAATTCTTTTGATGCAAAAAGAGGTGACTTAATAAATGCCAAACCTCTAATTATTTTAGTGAATGGTGGATCTGCTTCAGCGTCAGAAATTGTAGCTGGAGCTCTTCAAGATCATAATAGAGCAATAATTATTGGAACCAGAACCTTCGGAAAGGGTTCAGTACAAACACTTTATCCTATCAACAAGAATAATCTTTATTTTCCAAATTCTAAAAATCTAGGAGCATTAAAACTAACAACTGCTGAATATTTTACTCCTAAAGGAAGATCTATTCAGGCGGAGGGCATTGAACCTGATTTTGTAATAAAGCAAGAGCCAACAAAGGAAAATAACCCGGAAATATATGAAGTAGGGGAAACACAATTAAATGAATTTATAAAAAAGGATTCAAACAATAAACCTGAGTCAGGATCATCTGCATATATACCTCTAGATAGCAGTGAGGACACTCAACTAAATTTAGCATTAGAAATAATGAATGATTTATTATCACAAATTTAAATTATCGAGGATAAAATGAATGAAAATTTAGGATTAAGAAAGGCTGTTGGTATTATTTTAGCCAGAGATGATGGAAAAATTTGGACAGGCAAACGCAAAATTGGTATTGGCGTAAGACCTAACGAAAAAAAATTATGGCAAATGCCACAAGGAGGTATAGATAGCGGTGAAAGTCCTGAAAGTGCAGCATATCGTGAACTTGAAGAAGAAACTGGCACAAACTCAGCAGAGATTATTTTTACTTTAGATGAATGGCTAGAATACAATCTACCTCCTGAACTAATTGGAAAAGCCTTAGGAGGAAAATTCAAAGGACAAAAACAAAAATGGTTCCTTATGATTTTTAAAGGTGAGGATAGTGATTTTAATCTAGAAGGTCATATAGCTGAATTTGATGAGTGGATGTGGAGAGATATAGAGGAAATGCCAAATCTAGTTGTAGATTTTAAAAAAGAATTATACTTGAAACTTGTAGAAGAATTTTCACCTATAAAAAATAAAATTAAGAATAATTAGCTTCAAGAATTTCTTTCTTAATCAATAAATCCTCTTTTTCTTCATCATCTTCACTTTCTTCAATATCTTTTACTACATCATTAATAATTTTATCGAAATCTTCCTTAGACGATTCAACTAAATCAAATGATCTTTCTGCTAATAAAGTAACTTGGTCAAGCGCAATATCGGCAAAACCTCCATCGACAAGAAATTTTAAATTTTCGGAATCTGCTAGCTTAATTTCAACAACACCAACTCTTAAAGCTGTCATAAAAGGGGCATGCTGAGGAAGGATTTCAGCATCACCTTCTTTAGCAGGAATTAGAACGCCATCCACCTCCCCCGAAAAAATCGATGACATTGGTGAAACAAAATCGAAATTTAGTTTTGAGGACATAATTATTCTTCCTTAGCTAATTCTTCGCCTTTTTTTATAGCATCCTCAATTGTACCTACCATATAAAATGCTGCTTCAGGCAAGTGATCATAATCACCATTACATAAACCTTTAAAACCCTTAATGGTATCATTTATATCCACTAAAATTCCTGGAGAACCAGTAAACACTTCAGCAACATGGAAAGGTTGAGAGAAGAATCTTTCAATTTTTCTTGCTCTTGCAACAGTTAATTTATCTTCCTCGCTTAATTCATCCATACCTAGAATAGCGATAATATCTTGAAGAGATTTATATTTCTGTAAAATTTCTTGAACTTCTCTAGCAACATTATAATGTTCCTCACCAACTATATCGACCTCAAGAATCCTACTATTTGAATCAAGTGGATCAACTGCAGGATAAATACCTTTTTCTGATATAGCTCTAGATAAAACAGTAGTAGCATCTAAATGTGCAAAGGATGTTGCAGGCGCAGGATCAGTTAAATCATCGGCTGGCACATATATTGCCTGAACAGAAGTAATAGATCCTTTATTAGTAGATGTGATCCTTTCTTGAAGATTTCCCATATCAATAGCCAAAGTTGGCTGATAACCAACAGCTGAAGGAATTCTGCCCAAAAGAGCACTAACTTCTGAACCTGCTTGAGTAAATCTAAAGATATTATCAACGAAGAAAAGCACATCTTGACCTTCTTCTCTAAAATGCTCAGCCACAGAAAGCCCTGAAAGAGCAACTCTTGCACGTGCTCCTGGAGGCTCGTTCATCTGACCATAAACAAGCGAACATTTAGATCCATCACCTCCACCTTCTTTGTTAACCCCGGATTCAATCATTTCCCAGTACAAGTCATTGCCTTCACGAGTTCTTTCACCTACTCCAGCAAAAACTGAATAACCGCCATGAGCCTTAGCAATATTATTGATCAATTCCATAATAAGCACTGTTTTACCAACTCCAGCGCCACCAAATAAGCCAATTTTTCCACCTTTAGAATATGGACATAATAAATCAACAACTTTAATACCCGTCACTAAAATCTCTTTTTCAGTTGATTGATCAACAAATTCAGGAGCATTTTGATGAATAGATCTTGTTTGAGTTGCTTTTAGCTCTCCCTTTTGATCAACAGGTTCCCCAACAACATTTATTATTCTACCTAATGTTTCTTCTCCTACAGGAACTGATATAGGTGCACCAGTACTTTCAACAGATTGCCCTCTTTTAAGGCCTTCTGTAGTATCCATAGCAATTGTTCTAACAGAATTCTCACCTAGATGTTGAGCTACTTCGAGAACTAATTTTTTTCCATCTTGCTCTATCTCTAAAGCTTCTAATATTGCTGGAAGATGATCATTAAATTTGACATCAACAACTGCCCCCATTATTTGGACAACTCTTCCTTGATTAATTTCACTCATAATTTAACCTCATTTAATTATAGTGCCTCAGCACCTGAAATAATTTCTATCAATTCTGATGTGATGGATGCCTGTCGCGATCTATTGTATGTAATCGTTAGGTCATCAATCATATCTGAAGCATTCCTTGTTGCATTATCCATAGCAGTAAGTCTTGCTCCAAATTCACTAGCAACATTTTCTAATAAAGCTCTTAAAATTTGGACCGATAAATTCTTTGGTAAAAGCTCTTTAAGTATATCTTCCTCATCAGGCTCATACTCATAGCAGATATTCTCAATATCTTTTTCTTTTTCTTTTTCTTTTTCAACTTCCAATTCTATATCAAAAGGAATTAATTTCTGACAAATAGGAGCTTGGCTTAACACTGATTCAAACTTTGCAAAATATAAATTGCAAATATCAAATTTTCCTTCTTCAAATAGTGAAAGGATATTTTCTGCAACTTTTTCGGCTTCGATAAAACCTATATCTTTAACTTCAGAGAAATCATAAATATTAATTATTTCTTGACCAAAATCTCTTTGTAATAATTCTTTACCTTTTTTTCCTATAATAATCAGTTTTACTGCTTTGCCTTCCTCCTTTAATTGTGAAATATGTTCTTTGACTAACTTCACAATAGATGTATTAAACCCACCACATAAACCTCTTTCAGAAGTGGCAACAATAAGTAAATGACTTTTATCATTACCATTACCTACTAGGAGTTCTGGAGCATTATCTTGACCAGAAAAAGACACAGATAAATTATTAAGAATATCACCAAGTTTATCAGAATAAGGTCTAGCAGTTTCAACATTTTCTTGCGCTCTTCTTAACTTAGAAGCTGCAACCATTTGCATAGCCTTAGTAATCTTCTGAGTTGAAGATACGCTAGAAATTCTGTTCCTTAATTCTTTTAAATTCGCCAATTCAATCTCTCAATTATTAATCAAAACTTGCGGTAAATTCTTCAACGGCACTTTTAAGGGTAGCCTCAGTTTCTTCATCAAGACTCTTAGTTAATGTAATAGTTTCTAATATTTGTATGTAATTATTTCTTATATGATTAAGAAGGCCTTCTTCAAAATCTCCAATTTGGTTTACAGCAATATTATCCATATAGCCATTTACACCGGCAAATAGAAGAACAACCTGTTCATTTGTAGATATTGGCGAAAATTGTTTTTGCTTAAGAAGTTCAGTTAATCTTTCACCTCTAGCCAAAAGCTTTTGGGTTGAGGCATCTAGATCAGATCCAAACTGTGCAAAGGCAGCCATTTCTCTATATTGCGCCAATTCACCTTTAATCGATCCAGCGACTTGTTTCATTGCTTTAATTTGTGCAGATGAGCCAACTCTAGAAACTGAAAGGCCAACATTAACAGCAGGTCTAATTCCTTGGAAAAAAAGATCAGTCTCCAAAAAGATTTGGCCATCAGTAATTGAAATTACATTTGTTGGAATATAAGCAGAAAGGTCATTTGCTTGTGTTTCAATTATAGGCAGGGCTGTTAAAGAACCACCTCCATTGTCTTCATTCAATTTAGCAGCTCTTTCTAGTAATCTTGAATGAAGATAAAAAACATCTCCTGGATAAGCTTCTCGTCCAGGAGGTCTTCTTAATAAAAGAGACATCTGCCTATAAGCAACAGCCTGTTTTGATAAATCATCATATACAACTAGAGCGTGCATTGAGTTATCTCTAAAGTATTCACCCATAGTACAACCTGTGAATGGCGCTAAATATTGTAAAGGAGCAGGTTCAGAGGCTGTAGCTGCTACTACAATTGAATATTCCATTGCTCCATTTTCTTCTAACGTTTTTACTAATTGAGCAACAGAAGATCTTTTTTGGCCAATCGCAACATATATACAATATAATTTTTCAGACTCATTATCAGATTTATTAACTTCTTTCTGATTCAAAATTGTATCAACTGCAATAGCCGTTTTACCTGTTTGTCTATCACCAATAATAAGCTCTCTTTGACCTCTTCCAATTGGTATTAATGAGTCAATTGCTTTTAATCCAGTTTGCATTGGCTCATTAACAGATTTTCTAGGAATGATACCTGGAGCCTTAACATCAACTCTTTTACTTTCAGATGAATTAATTGGACCCTTACCATCAATTGGATTGCCTAACGCATCCACGACTCTACCTAATAACTCTTTTCCAATTGGTACTTCAACAATTGCACCCGTTCTTTTTACCGTATCGCCTTCCTTAATATCAGTATCATCACCAAAAATAACCACACCCACATTATCTTCTTCAAGATTTAGTGCCATACCTTTGATTTCACCAGGAAATTCTACCATTTCACCAGCTTCAATATTATCCAATCCATAAACCCTTGCAATACCATCGCCAACTGACAATACTTGACCTATTTCAGATACTTCAGCATCTTTACCAAAATCCTTAATTTTTTTCTTTAAAATAGCGGATATTTCTGCTGGTTGAATTTCCATGATTAAACCTCACTCATATTTGATTGCATTAATTTAAGTCTTGTAAGTAAGGATGAGTCTATCATCTTACTTCCTATTTTTACTATAAGTCCCCCCAAAATCTTCTCATCTATCTCTAGATCAATATTAATTTCTTGAGAATAATTATCTGCTAATAGTTTCTTTATCTTATTTATTTGATTATTATCTAATTCAGAACTTGCAATAACAGTTGCTGTCATTTTACCTTTTAAATTATCCAAAAGTTCTCTAAAGGAAATAATCATATCAGGTAAAACAAATAATCTTCTGTTTTGACATAAAACTCCAACAAAGTTTGTTAATATTTCTGAGGTGCTAAGAATTTCTAATACTGACTTCATTGCAGAAAATTGTTCTTGAGCATTATAAATTGGACTTTGAATTATCTTTAACATCTCTTCACTTTGAGATATTACGCTACCAATAGTTGATAACTCATCATTAATTTTATCTAGTTCATTTAAATCATAATCTTCTTGAATAAGCTCAAAAAGGGCAAAAGCGTATCTTCCTGATATTCCTGATGTATGATCTTGACTTGACTGACTCATGCGTAAAATTCCAATTACTGTAAGCTATTGATTTAAATCGATATTATTATTTAATAACTACCAGATAATTTTAAAAATAATCCCATGTTTCTCGTAACATAAGCGTACCTTGCATGCAATATCTGAAAGTAGATTCTTTATAAAAAATTATAAGGATCTATATCAACTGAAAGCCTTATTGAATTAGGCTTTTTAATTCCCATAATCCAATTTTCAATAAATTTCTGAATATCTAATGTCTTATTAGCTTTAATTAAAAATTTATAACGATACCTATTTCTAATTTTTGTTATTGGTGCTGGGGCTGGACCAAAAACTTTAATCCTATTTGATTTAGGAATTAATGATTTAAGGTAATTATTAAAATTTACTAATCTCTCTTCACTTGTATCAGTAACAGTAATATTTGCTAACCTACCATATGGCGGTAATTCAGATCTTTCCCGCATAAATAATTCAGCTTCTGTAAATTCATCTCGATTATTTTTTACTAACGAATGTATTACTGGATGATGAGGATAATAAGTTTGAATAAAAGCTTTTCCTTCTTTTTCATCTCTTCCTGACCTTCCTGAAACTTGCTGAAGGAGCTGAAAGGTATGTTCTGATGCTCTCAAATCACTACTTGCAAGACCTATATCTGCATCAATGACTCCAACTAATGTCAGATTTGGTAAATGATATCCTTTTGAAATAATTTGAGTTCCAATGATAATATCTATCTCACCCTTACTAAGTGAATCCATTGTTTTGAGAAAATCTTTAGAATTATCTGACGAAATAGAACTTACAGATTTGTCAGGGAATATTTTATTTGTTTCTTCTAATAATCTTTCTATACCAGGGCCATACTGTAAAAAGGAATTTTCTGTTTTACAGCTTTTACACTTATCTAAAAAAACTTCTATATAGCCACATTGATGACAAAGTAATTTATTTTTAT
>CACLNZ010000014.1 GCA_902608415.1 uncultured PS1 clade bacterium | reverse complement strand
CGGGAGAGTTCCATCAACAAAAAAGCGAGATGAACAAATAAATCCAATAGCGAATTTTTTTAAAACAAAAGATGATAGATGGATATGTTTAAGTCCAAGAGCGGGAGGTGATTGGGATTTACCTCAAGTAGCAAGAGCTATTGGAAGAGAAGAATGGCTAGAGGATGAAAGGTTTAATAATCATCATGGAAGAAGGACTAATTCCACAGAATTTGTAAAAGCTATGGATGAGGCTTTTAGTCAATTAACGCTTGAAGAATGGGGTGAAAGATTAGACAAAGAAGATCTAATTTGGGCGCCCGTCCAAAATTTAAGTGAAGTTGCAAATGATAAACAAGCTATTGAATCAGGTTCATTTGTCGAAATTGAAGACCCAGAATGTGAAGAAAAATATCTTTCTTTAGCTTCTCCTGTTAAATTTCATGATAGTGATGTAGGCCCAAAAGGACCCGCGCCTTTACTTGGTGAGCATAATAAAGAGATATTAAGTGAAATGGGTTATTCATTAGAAGAAATTAATAAATTGGAAGAAAATGGAATAATTGGAAAAAGTTAATCTTAACTATCTGGTGCGGCAGTTTCTTTTAGGATCATATCAACGCTATCTTTTATGCTAAGCATTTCTTGTTTATCTGAACCAAGTTTTCTGATTGCAACAGTTTTTTCATCCATCTCATTAACGCCAACAACAAAGATATATGGTATTTTATTTACCGAATGCTCTCGAACCTTATAATTTATTTTTTCATTTCGAGTATCCAAAATAACTCTTATTCCTTTTTCTATAAATTTTTCTTCTATCTCATGAGCATATTTATTTGCTTTAGAGGTTATAGTAGCAATTACAAGTTGGATTGGAGCTAACCAAAGAGGGAATTTTCCTTCATAATGTTCAATTAAAATGCCTGTAAATCTTTCTAAGCTCCCTAAAATAGCTCGATGAAGCATAACTGGGGTATGTTTTTCATTATCTTCGCCAACATAACTTGCTCCCAATCTTCCTGGCATATTAAAATCAACCTGCAATGTTCCGCATTGCCATTTTCTACCAATAGCATCGTGAAGATAAAAATCTAATTTCGGTCCATAAAAAGCACCATCTCCTTTATTTATATCAAAAGGTATGCCTGTTGCTTTAGATGCGTTCAAAAGTGCATTTTCAGCTTTATCCCAAATCTCATCTGCACCTACCCTTTGGTCTGGTCTATCAGCATACATTATTGAAACCTCTTCAAAACCCAACTCACTGTATACATCTTGAAGTAGTTTACAAAAATTTATAGTTTCACTTTCTATTTGATCTTCAGTACAAAAAATATGAGCATCATCTTGAACAAAATTCCTAACCCTCATTAAGCCATGAAGCGCTCCAGATGGTTCGTTACGATGACAAGAGCCAAATTCTGCCATTCTCAATGGAAGGTCTTTATAGCTTTTTATGCCTTGATTATATATTTGAACATGCCCTGGACAGTTCATAGGCTTAATCATCAATTCTCTATCATCAATAATTGTTTTATACATATTGTCTTTATATTTATCCCAATGACCTGACTCAACCCATAAATCTTTATCTAAAATTTGTGGTGTTTTGATTTCTTTATATCCTTCTTTTGAAATTTTTCTTCGAATATAATCTTCTAGCTCTTTATAAATAGACCAACCGTTTGCATGCCAAAAAACCATACCAGGAGCAATATCTTGAAAATGAAAAAGATCCAATTCTTTTCCAAGCTTTCTGTGATCTCTTTTCTCTGCTTCCTCAAGAAGAACAAGATGATTTTTTAGCTCTTTTTCAGATGCCCATGCAGTTCCATATACTCTTTGAAGCATTTTGTTATCAGAACTACCCCTCCAATATGCTCCGGCAATTTTAGTTAATTTAAAAGCTTTTAAGTGCCTAACTGATGTAACATGAGGACCCCTGCACATATCAATATATTCATTATGATGATATAGAGCTATAACCTCATCATCAGGAATTTCATTAATTATTTCAATTTTATAAGGCTCATTCCTATTTTTAAATGTATCAAGTGCTTTTTTTCTTGTTACAACTTCCCTAACAACATCATAATTTGTTTGAGCTAATTCTTTCATTCTTAATTCGATTTTTTCTAAATCATTTTCGCTTAGCGATTCTTCAAGATCAATATCATAATAGAAACCATTTTCTATCGTTGGTCCTATAGCCATTTTTGCCTCAGGATATAATTGTTTAACAGCATGGCCAAATAAATGAGCACATGAATGTCTAATTATCTCTATTCCATCTTCATCACTATTAGTAATTAAAATTGCGTCAGAATCTGATTCAATAAGTTCAGAAGCATCTACAAGTTTTCCATTAAGTACACCAGCAACAGTTGCTTTAGCTAAGCCTGAACCAATTGAAGATGCAAGTTCATCAAAATTAATTGGCTTATCAAATTTTTTTACTGATCCATCTGGTAATTTTATTTTTGGCATAACTAATTATTTATCTTTTTTTTAATAGGAACTGGATCATATCCATATCCACCCCACGGATTACATCTTATAATGCGAATGAAGGATAATTTAAAACCATGAAAAAATCCATGGTTTGAAAAAGCTTCCATTGCATAAGAAGAGCATGAAGGTTCAAATCTACATGACTTACCTAAAAAAGGTGATATTAAATATTTATACCCCTTAATTAATCTTATACATATTTTACTTGCTATACTCATAACTATAAAAATAATAAGTTATTTATATGCTATAAATTATTTCATTTTTTTATCCACAGAAAAATAGAGTTATCCACAAGAAAATAATTCCCCTGAATTGACCTGATTTATTTTCTATGTAGAATTAATTTTGACGGTCGTAATGACCAATGGCCGTTGGGCGGGTGACATGCCGCTGTGAGGGTCGGATGGTCTCCGATCCATGGTGAAAGTAGAGGTAGCAATATCTTGAGGATAGCCAACCAGAAGCCGGAAAGCTGGTCTGTAAAAGGAAGGAGCGCTGGATTAGGGTAGCGAGATGTCAGTCTTAATCGGGGGCGATTAAGTCACACTAAAAGGGAGCTCGATGTGGGTTCCCTTTTTTTATTTCAATTCATTTATACAATTTTCAACAGCATCGAAAACCAATAGAACAGAGGCATGCCTTCCTTTAAAATCCTTAACTGGTTCAAAATATTTTAAATCATCCCATTTTCCGGATGGAGGAGCGCCATCTTCCTTTAGCATATTATGCATTTCTTTTTTTATTTCTAAGAGCTCTTTTGAACCTGATCCTATTATATTTCTTGCCATAACTGAGGCTGCTGCCTTACCAAGAGAACAAGCTTTAATTTCATGGGTGAAATCATTTACAATATTATCTTCCATATTTAAATAAACGGTAATTTTAGAACCACATAATTTACTAACTACCGTAGAAGAGGAGTCTGGTTTATCAAGCTTTCCTAATCTAGGGATATCTGATGATAACCTTAAAATATTTGTATTATATAAATCCTTAATCATTTTTTTTCTTCCATGTAGTAATATCGTTCTTATCTTCAAGTACTACACCCATATCTAAAAGTTTATCTCTTATATTATCTGCAACTAAAAAATCTCTAGATTGCCTTGCTCTATTTCTTTCTTCAATGAGATCATTAATTACTTTTGTATCAATATTATTATCTTCTTTTAATAACCAATTACTTGGCTTTGAAAATAAGAGTCCCATAAAGTTAGCAGATTTAATAAATGAACTTCTTAACTCATTATTGTCAGGATCTTTTTTTAGATCTTTAAACATTGAGTGGAGAACTGATATTGCTTTTGGTGTATTAATATCATCAGATAAAGAGCTAAGAATTTCTTCATTAACATTAATGTCCATAATATCAATACCTTCATATTGTTCTAAGAAAGAATAAAAAGTATTTAATGTTTTTTTTGATTGATCAACTAAATCATCTGACCACTTTAAAGGCTGCCTATAATGAGAGCTCATTAAAGATAGTCTTATTACTTCGCCGGGCATATCATTAAGTAAATCTTTTATTAAAAGAATATTTCCAAGAGATTTAGACATTTTGGAATCTGCCATTTGAACCATTCCATTATGTAACCAAAAATTTGCTAATTGCTTACCATCATTTCTACAAAATGACTGCGCACACTCATTTTCATGATGAGGAAACCTTAAATCTTCACCTCCACCATGAATATCTATCGTTTCTCCAAATATCTCTAGAATCATAGTCGAGCATTCTAGGTGCCACCCTGGCCGCCCTCTTCCCCAAGGACTGTTCCAGCCAATCTCAATTTCATTAGAAGGTTTCCACAAAACAAAATCTAAAGGATTTTTTTTGTAATCTTGAACTTCAACTCTTGAGCCTGCAATCATATCTTTAGGATCTCTACTAGATAAATCCCCATATGATTTATAAGAACCAATATTAAATAACACATGTCCTTCAGAAAGGTATGCATTATCTTTTTTTATTAGGTCCTCAATAAATAAAATCATCTCAGAAATAAATTGTGTTGCATAAGGCTCCTTATTAGGTTCTTCAACATTTAAAATTTTCATATCTGAATGATATTGATTTGTAGATTTCTTAGTAATTTCAGATATTTCAACATTTTGCTCCAAAGCAGCATTTATTATTTTATCATCAATATCAGTTATATTTCTTGCATATGTCACATTTTTATATTTATTTCTTAGTAATTTTGCCAATACATCAAAAACTACCGCTGGTCTTGCATTGCCAATATGATGTGCCCCATAAACCGTAGGACCGCATACATACATAGTTATATTTTCATCATTAACAGGATGAAATATCTCTTTTTTCTTACTTTTTGAGTTATATAATCGAATTTCCATAGCAAAAATCTATAAAATACTTGTATTTTCTTATATTAATATCATATACATTGCTATATTAGAAAATTAATCAAAGTAAAAGCCACAATTTTGTCTTTTATGTCAGGAGATTATCATGGATATGAAAGTTGATAAAAATCAAATCGATTTAGATCAAGATAAACCAACGAGGGAAGAAGCTATGAATGCAGTTAAAACCCTTATATCATGGGCTGGTGATAATCCATATCGCGAAGGCTTGATAGACACACCTAAAAGAGTTGTGAAAGCTTATGAAGAATTTTTTGCGGGCTATAATCAAGATCCTTTATCAACTCTAAGTAAAACATTTGAGGATGTTCAGGGTTATGACGATATTGTCTTTCTAAGAGATATTAATATAGAAACTCATTGTGAACACCATATGGTACCAATTCTAGGTGTTGCACATGTAGCATATTTACCAAAAGATAAGGTGGTTGGTATCTCAAAACTAGCAAGAGTAATTGATATTTTTGCAAAGAGGCTTCAAACTCAAGAAACCATGACAATGCAAATTCTTGAAACTATTGATCAAGCACTTAACCCTCTTGGCACAGCTATAATGATTGATGCGAAGCATCAATGTATGACGACAAGAGGAATTAGCAAGCCTAATGTGTCTACAGTTACTACTAAGTTTTCAGGGTTATTTACTGAAGATAGTGAGCTAAGACAGAGATTTATGGGCCTAACGCAAGCAAAAGGTTAATTTTGTCACAAAATTACGAAAATAATTTCAAACAAAGATTATCAGTCGAAGAAGTTGAAGAAGGTCTTTCTTTAAGCCCTAAATTTGACGAAAATGGTTTAATGCCCTGCATAACTACAGATAATAATACTGGTGAATTATTGATGGTTGGCTATATGAACGCTGAGGCATTAACTAAAACAATTGAAAATGGTGAGGCTTATTATTTTAGCCGTTCACAGAAGAAAATTTGGCATAAAGGTTCTGTTTCGGGTTTAACCCAAAAAATTATTGAAATGAGAATTGATGATGATCAAGATTCTATTTGGATATCAGTTGATGTATCTGGAACAGGCGCTAGTTGTCATGTTGGATATAAATCATGTTTTTACCGATCAATTCCTTTGAAGTCTAAGGTTAATGAAAACATTGAACTTATAATGAACGATGAAGAAAAGCTTTTTGATCCTGATGAGGTATATAAAGATCTTCCAAACCCAACAAAGTTATAGTTAATCTGGAAATTTTTCAAAAGGGAATGGTTTTTGATCATTATTACCTGTTGAAAACAAAAGACATTCCTTCAAATATAAAGATAATCTTCGAGAAAACTGATTTAATTCAGATAGCTGACCAGAATCAACTACCCTGACAATAAAAGATAAAATAGATAAAACTACAATTACCCAAAAAGACATCCAAGCTAAAATAAGAAAAGCAACACAGAATATAAATTCTTTAAAATATTTAAAAACTTTTAAAGCAATTTGATCATCTGCAGATTTTGCCTCTGAAGGCTGACTAGTTATTTCGTCATCAGATTGATTATTCAGTGAGTTATCTGAATTCTCAAATTCTTCATTAATATCTTTATTATCTTCATTCATGAATACATATCTTTCATAATAAATTTTCTATATCAACAAAAAAATTAAGAATTCTTTGTTAATTTGTTTAATTTATAGTCAATAAGCTCAATTCTATCATTACCAAAATACATATCATTATCATTAATAAATATCGTAGGCGATCCAAAACCACCCCTTTCGATAAGATTTTCAGTATTATTTCTAAGTTTACCTTTAATCGTTTCTTTTTGCATTGAGTGAAAAGTTTTTGAAGGATCCATACCGCAATCTTTTACTATTCTTTCTAAAATACCGTTATTTCCAACATCTAGATCATCTTCCCAATAAGATTTAAAACAGAGACTTGAAAATTCTACCAATTTATTTTCTTCTTCCGCAATAATTGCTATTCGCATCATTTTAACGGCATTTACAGGAAATATTGATGGCCACTTTATCTTAACTTCCGATAATTCAGCCCAATCCTGCATATCTTTTCTTGAATATTTAAATTTTCTTGGATTTGGGTTTTCTCTCTGAATATATATATCTTTATTAACCTCATTGAAAATACCTCCAACTAAAATTGGTTTCCAGATTGGCTTAACATTATATTTATCTAAAATTGAATGAATTCTTGAAAAAGCTAAATAAGTCCATGGAGAGGAACAATCAAAAAAAAACTCAAATTTAACCATTCAAGTTATTTTCCTTTCCAATCAGGTTTTCTTTTTTGAGAAAAAGCAAGTGGACCTTCTATAAAATCTTCGCTATTGAATAATGACTTAACTGAATCATATTTTTGATTCATTGCTTCTTCAATTGATGAAAAATTCAAGCCATCTAAGGCAACATTTTTAGTTGTTCTGATAGAAACTGGTGAGCATTCCATAATCATATTAGCCCATTCCTCAGACCTTATTAATAATTCTTCTTGGGATACAACTTCATTAACAAAACCAAGATCTTTGCCTTCTGAAGCTTTTACTGTTCTACCTGTTAACATCATTCCCATAGCCCTTTTTAAACCTATCTGTCTCGGAAGTCGGTGCATACCTCCTGCAAGAGCAGCTAATCCAACCTTTGGTTCAGGAAGAGCAAATGTTGCATTTTCAGAGGCGATAATCAGATCACATGCTAATGCAATTTCAAATCCTCCTCCCATAGCGACACCATTAACTGCTGCAATTACTGGTTTGCTAAGGTCATATCTTGATGTAAGACCAGCAAATCCTGATGGGATACTCTCCATTCTACCGCCTTCAGCTTGATATTTTAAATCATTACCTGCTGAAAAAGCCCGATCACCCGATCCTGTTACAATTGCAACCCAAGCCTCATCATCTTTTTGAAAATTATTAAAAATTTCATCTAGCTCTTTATGCGCAGGTGAATGCAAAGCATTCATTCTTTCTGGTCTATTAAGGGTTATAATCCATAAATGTTCTTTTTTTTCTATAATAGCAAATTCGTAAGCCATAATTCCTCCTGTCACAATAATTTTAAATTTTCTTTATAATTTTTCCAATTCTCACAATAATGATCTGCTGAAGCAATTAAAAAATCTTCCATATCTTTATCAATCGCTCTTATAACTTTACCTGGTACCCCAACAACCATAGAATTATCTGGAATTTCTTTTTTTTCAGGAATAAGTGTTTTAGAGCCAATAAGACAATTTTTTCCAATTTTTGCCCCATTTAAAATGACTGTTCCAATACCAATAAGCGAATTATCTCCAATGCTACAACCATGAAGCATAACTTGATGACCAATTGTTACATTCTTTCCTATTTTTAAAGGAAAACCATAATCAGTATGTAAAACACTCCCATCTTGAACATTGCTATTTTCTCCGATAAGAATTTCCTCACAGTCACCCCTTAGAGTAGCTGAAAACCAAACACTTGAATTTACTTCCATTTTTACATCGCCAATAATATTGGCGCCAGGAGCAATCCAATATCTATCATCATCAGGCAATATAGGTTCTTTATCGTTAAGTTTAAAAATAGGCATTAGCGCATTATAAATCAAAATCTAAAATTGACATCGAAAATGTACATGAAGCATCATTATCTCTAAAAACAACACCTATAAATTCTTCCTCAGCGTTTTCATTTAGTATTAATACTTCCTTAGAATCCTCAATTGATCCCCTATCAGAAATAATAATTTTATTTTTTTTAGATAAAGATTGAATATTTATTTCTAAATTCTTTTTATCAGTAATTGAGTGATCTATTGGAATAGTTAATGAATAAGAAATATCCTCTTCATCGGGGTCATCATCTTTTTGTAAACTTCCAATAGCTTCTGAAGAAATAAAAATAGATGCAGTTGGCGGAATATCTTGATCTTTTCTTACGGATATATCTTCATTATCAAATATATCTCTTAAATAGTTTTGAATTATTAAAATCTCATCATTATTCATAATTAAGCCTTTAGTTATTTATAATCTTTGCTGGTACGCCAACAGCTGTGCAATCTTTTGGAATATCATTTAATACCACTGATCCTGCTCCGATTTTTGTATTGTCACCTATTTTTATATTTCCAACTATAGTGGAATTTGCTGATAACAAAACATTCCTTCCTACTTGAGGATGTCTTTGACCTATTTCTGCGCCGACTCCACCTAAAGTTACGCCATGGAATATAGAACAATAATCTCCAACTTTAGAAGTTTCACCTATAACAACTCCTGATGCATGATCAATCATAATACCTTTACCTATCTCGGCATTAGGATGTATATCAACATTAAATTTTTCTGAAACAATTGATTGGATGTACATTGAAAAACCCAATTTTTCTTTAGTCCAATAATTCGCCACTCTATATGCCTGCAGTGCTTGAAAACCTTTATAAAAAAGCAATGGCTGAAAAAGATAATTACACGCAGGATCTTTATGATAAATTTCATTTATATCCTCCTCTATCGCATCAATAATATCTTTATTTTTAAAGGTTATGCCAACATCATGAAAAATATTTTCTTCATGAACTTCCTGCGATTTTAAATTTTTACTTACTAATAAAGATAATGCATCAGATAGCTCATTAAGATTTAAAATATTACTTTTAAAATAATATTCCATAGTTTTATCATTAGAAAATAATTCAACTTCTTCTAATATTTTATTCCAGAGATCTTCTTTATAAAGTTTTTCCATAACATTCCTCTAAAAATAACTTTATTTACTTTATTTATAACTTATAACTACATTGCTATAATAAATGGAAGAGTAAAATATGTCTGAAGATAGAAAAGTAGCCATAATTACTGGTTCATCTCAAGGATTAGGCGCTTCAATTGCAATCAAATTGTCTCAAAGAAATATTAATGTAGTAATTAATTATTCAAATAATAAAGACATGGCATTAAAAATTAAAGACGAATGCGTTAAAAATGGTGTTGCAGCTATAACTGTACAAGCAGATGTTTCAAACGATGATGATTGTAAAAAACTGGTTCAAGAAACCATAAATGCCTTTGGAAAAGTAGATATTCTTGTTAACAATGCTGGAACAACAAAATTTGCTGATCACTCTAAATTAGACAAACTTAATGATGAAGATTTTATAAATATTTATAAGGTTAATGTTATTGGACCTTATCAGATGATTAGGGCTGTTGAACCTATTATGAAAGAAAATGGATTTGGGTCAGTAGTAAATATATCATCTATTGCTGGAAAAACAGGCATAGGGTCTTCTATTGCTTATGCTGCTTCTAAAGGAGCTCTTAACACAATGACGTTATCCTTAGCAAAGGCTCTTGGACCCGAAATAAGAGTAAATACTGTATGCCCAGGATTCATTGGAACAGGCTGGTTTGAAAATAGGTTTGGCAAAGAAACTTTTGACCGAATAAAAAAAGATCAAGAAAGTATAACCCCATTAAATAAGGCCGGTACGCCAGATGATATTGCCGATAGCGCTGTATTCTTTTGTCTTGAAGGTGCAGAACATATAACTGGAGAAACCTTAATCTCTGACGCAGGAATGCATCTAAATTTACCTAAAGGTTAAAAAATGAGTGAATTGCCTAAAATTGCTAATAATGATGGGAAAAAGGACATTCAAATCACATTCACCAAATTCATATGCATAGGGGCTTCTCAACCGCATGACCACCCTCATGTTGCTCTAGAAATGGGAAAAAATAAGCAAATCATTTGTCCATATTGCGGTACTATTTATAAGCTAGTTGATGCAGTTGATTATTTGGATGATTTAAAAGAATAGTAATTTTTAATGGTGCGGACACCCGGACTCGAACCGGGACGGAGATAATCTCCTTCAGATTTTAAGTCTGATGTGTCTACCAATTCCACCATGTCCGCATTTACTTCTCCAGTACTCTTTTAAAGATATTATCAATATTTTTAATGTGATATTGTAAATCAAAAATATCTTCTATCTCTTTCTTAGTTAAAGTGGAAGTAATGAATTCATCTTTTTTTACTAATTCTTCAAAAATTAGCGGATCTTCGCTTCCATAGCTTTCCCATGCCGACATTGCATTTTTTTGTACAACCTTATATGACTCCTCTCTACTAACTTCTTTTTGAGTTAAAATTAATAATAGTCGCTGAGAAAAGACCAACCCGCCAAATTGATTTAAGTTTCTTAGCATTTGCTCGGGGTATACAACAAGTTCATCAATAACATTAATTAGCCTGTTAAGTGCAAAATCAAGGGTAACAGTAGCATCTGGTCCTATCATTCTTTCAACGCTTGAATGCGATATGTCTCTTTCATGCCACAAAGAAACATTTTCTAAAGCTGGAATTACTGAACTTCTAACTATTCTAGCTAAACCAGTTAAATTTTCTGTAAGTATAGGATTTCTTTTATGTGGCATGGAAGAAGATCCTTTCTGATTTTCTGAAAAATATTCAGCCACCTCCATTACCTCTGAGCGCTGGAGGTGCCTTATTTCAGTTGCCAATCTCTCAATTGAGCTGGCTATAATTGCTAATGTAGAAAAGAAGGCAGCATGCCTATCCCTTGGAATCACCTGAGTAGAAATAGGCTCAATATTTAAACCCAACTTTTGAGCAACATATTCTTCAACAAAAGGATCAATGTTAGCAAAGGTACCAACAGAGCCTGAGATTGCACATGTATTAATTTCTTCAATTGCATTTTCAAGCCTAATTTTATTTCGACAAAACTCTTCATAAGCCTGAAGCATTTTTAATCCAAATGTTGTTGGCTCAGCATGGATACCATGGCTTCTACCCATGCAAATTGTATTTTTATTTTCTATGGCCTTTTTCTTTAAAGAGGCAATCAAGTCATCTAAGCCAGTTAAAAGGATATTTCCTGCCTGTTTTAACTGAATATTTAAACAGGTATCTATGATGTCTGAAGATGTCATCCCTTGGTGAATAAATCTTGAATCTGGACCAACATTTTCAGATAAATTTGTTAAAAATGCTAAGACATCATGTTTAATTTCTTTTTCAATTTCATTTATTCTATCGATATCAAAACTTACTTTTTTTTCTACTTTTGCGGATATTCCTTTAGGTACTATATTTATTTGTTCCATTGCTTCCAAGGCAGCAATTTCAATCTTTACCCATATTTCAAATCTATTTTGTTCTTCCCAAATGTCAGTCATTTGTTTTCGAGAATATCTAGGTATCATTTTTAATGCTTTCTATTAAGTTTCATATCGTTATTGGATTACCTGTATTATTAAGCGATTTCGTAAAAATTTCTATTCCATCTTTAGTAACGCCAATAGAATGTTCAAATTGTGCTGATAGAGAACGATCTCTAGTGACAGCGGTCCATCCATCGGGTAACATCTTTGTACCTGGCTTACCTGCATTAACCATTGGTTCAACAGTAAAAAACATACCTTCTCTTATTTCTGCACCTGAACCCTCTACCCCATAATGAAGGATATTTGGTTCATCGTGAAAAACCCTCCCAATGCCGTGACCACAAAATTCCCTAACAACTGAGAAGTTTCTATCCTCTGCATAATTTTGAATAAAACTTCCAAGATCTCCTAGTAATAAGCCTGGCTTAATCATATCAAGAGATAACATCAGACTTTCATAAGTAGCATTTATTAGATTTTTGGATTTTACTGATGGCTCCCCTGCGCTATACATCCTAGATGTATCGCCATGCCATCCATCAAGAATAAGTGTAACATCAATATTTACTACATCTCCATCATTAAGAATTTTTTCTCCAGGTATACCATGACAAACAACATGGTTAACGGATGTACAAATTGATTTCTTAAATCCTCTATAATTTAAAGGAGCAGGTGTTGCATTATTATCAAGAATAAATTCTAAAGCGAATTTATCAAGACTTTCAGTCCTTACACCGGGTTCTACTTTTTTTACAAATAAGTCTAATAATTCTGCAGCAAGTTTTCCTACTTTTCTCATTCCTTGAAAATCTTCCTTCTGATGAATTTTTATTTGTCCAGTAATTTTTCCAGAAACATATTTTTCTTCAATATAATCCATAGAAAAGTTATATATTAAAATTCAGAATACATCTAGTATCTGTATGTTGTCCGCTTTAAACGAAACTGTTAAAAGATGTTATGAATAATTTATTTTATGAAAATGCTTCCGTATTAATTATAGGCAATGAAATATTATCAGGTCGGACTATAGATAAAAATTTCAACTATATTGCAATAAAATTGTATGAGCATGGTATCTCAATTTCTGAAAGCAGAACTGTGTCAGATAGCCAGGAAGAAATTATAAATGCAGTAAACGAACTAAGAAAAAGATTCAAATATGTTTTTACCACTGGAGGGATTGGACCAACTCATGATGATGTAACGGCAGAAAGTATTGCAAAAGCTTTTAATGTTAAATTAGAAGTAAATAATGAAGCTTATAAAATTTTAGAGGATTATTATAATAATTTAGGAACAGAATTTAACGATACACGTCAACGAATGGCAAGAATTCCAAAGGGAGCTAAATTAATAAAAAATCAAATTTCTGCTGCTCCTGGGTTTAATATTGAAAATGTTTATGTATTTGCAGGAATACCAAAAGTCATGCAATCAATGTTGGATGAAGCCCTTAAAGGAATAGAAAAAAAAGATAGAATTAATAAATCAACAATAGCGGTTGATTCACCAGAAGGTGAAATAGCAAAAATTTTAGAAAAAACTATCAAAAATAATATAAATGTTAGTATAGGTAGCTATCCTTTTTATAATACTAAAGATGATTTTGGAGTAAAAATAGAAATTTCATCATTAGACAGTAATTCACTAATTAAGGCTATTGATGATTTGAAGGTACAATTATCTAAAGAATCTATTAAATATAAATGAATAAATTTTAACAATATGACAAAAAAAGAACTCATTTATGAAGGCAAGGCTAAGACATTATTCTTTTATGATGATGATAAAATAATTCAATACTTTAAGGATGATGCTACTGCATTTAATAAGAAGAAACATGAAATCATTAATGAAAAAGGAATTCTTAATAATCTTATAAGTGAGTTTATTTTCAAATATTTAAGTGAAAATGGAGTAGAAAATCATTTTATAGAGCGATTGAATGATAGAGAGCAACTTGTAAAAAAAGTAGATATAATTCCTATTGAAGTTATTATTCGAAATATTGCAACAGGAACACTAACTAAAAGACTCGGTATTCAAGAGGGATTAAAGTTAAAAAAACCTCTAATTGAGTTTACACTTAAGAGCGATGAGTTAGATGACCCTATTATATCTGAAGAACATGTTGATGTTCTGGAATACGCTGAAAAAGAAGAAATCAAAGATATTAAAGACCAAGCACTATTAATCAATAAACTTCTTTTACAACTTTTTTCTTCAATAAATATTCAATTAGTTGATTTTAAGATTGAATTTGGTCGTCTTACCATTGATAAAAAAGTAATCTTGGCTGATGAAATCAGTCCTGATTCTTGTAGATTATGGGATAAATCCTCATCTGAAAAACTAGATAAAGATAGATTCAGAAAAAACCTTGGAGGATTAATTGATGCTTACAAAGAAGTAGCGACTCGGTTAGGAATAAAAATTCAATAATAAATTAAAACTATGAAATTAAATGTAAAAATAATGCCTAAAAATGGAGTTCTTGATCCTCAAGGTAAAGCAGTAGAAAATTCATTAAGTCAACTTGGTTTTAAAAACTTTTCAGAAATTCGACAAGGAAAAATTATTGAAATTGATATTGATGCAGATAAAGATCGGGCAATAAATATTGTTGATGAAATGTGTAAAAAATTATTAGTTAATCTAATTATTGAAGATTACGAAATTATTTTTGATAGAGAAAAATAAATGAAGGCATCTATAATTGTCTTTCCTGGATCAAATTGCGATAGAGATATTGCTGTATCTATTAAAAAACTTACAGATCTAGAACCAATAATGGTCTGGCATAAAGAAATCTCCATACCTGATTCAGATTTAATAGTTATTCCAGGCGGATTTACATTTGGAGATTATTTAAGATGCGGCTCTATCGCAGCAAATAGCCCAATTATGAATGATGTCATTAAAAAAGCAACAGACGGATTACCAACTTTAGGAATATGTAATGGTTTTCAAATTCTTACTGAATCAGGATTACTACCTGGAACACTCATTAAAAATGATTGTCTTTCCTTTTTATGTAAGACTGTTTCAATAAGGGTTGAGAATAATGAAACAAATTTTTCTAAAAAATATAAGCAAAATGAAATAATCAATATACCTATTGCTCACAATGAAGGTAATTTTTTTGCTAATGAAGATACATTAAAAAAAATTAAGGACTCAAATCAAATAGTTTTTAAATATTGCAATCAAAATGGAGAGGTAAATAATGAAACAAATCCAAATGGTTCAATTGAAAATATTGCTGGTATAACAAATGAGCAAGGTAATGTTTTAGGTATGATGCCTCATCCTGAAAGAGCAACATGTAAAATTACAAAACTTTCAGATGGGGAAAACCTTTTTAAATCTATATCGGAGTTTTTATTGTGATTAAAATTACGAATGAAATTGTCGAAGAACACGGTATTAATTCAGAAGAATATGATTTTATTTTGAAATCATTGAGAAGAGAACCTACAATCACAGAACTCGGTATTTTCTCAGCGATGTGGTCTGAGCATTGCTCTTATAAATCATCAAAATACTGGTTAAGCCAATTACCTACAAAAAACGAATTCGTTATCCAAGGGCCAGGTGAGAATGCTGGAGTAATTGATATTGGCGATGGTTATGCGGCCGTTTTTAAAATGGAAAGCCATAATCACCCTTCTTTTATTGAACCCTACCAAGGTGCGGCAACTGGTGTGGGCGGAATACTTAGAGATGTGTTTACGATGGGAGCTAGGCCAGTTGCACTTCTAAACTCGATTAGATTTGGTGAAACCTCTCATGAAAAAACTAAACATCTATTAACAGGTGTTGTTTCGGGCATTGGTGGATATGGGAATTGCATGGGAATTCCAACAGTTGGTGGGGAAGTTGAATTTAATTCATCCTATAATGACAATATACTTGTTAACGCTATGTGCGTTGGAATAGCTAAAAAAAATAAAATCTTTTATTCAAGGGCATCAGGAATTGGTAATTCAGTTGTTTATGTTGGATCAAAAACAGGTCGAGACGGAATTCATGGAGCAACAATGGCTTCAGCAGAATTTGATGAAAACTCTGAAGAAAAAAGACCAACAGTTCAGGTGGGCGATCCTTTTTCAGAAAAACTTCTTTTAGAAGCATGTATGGAGCTTATGAAAATGGATGTAATTGTTGCTATTCAAGATATGGGGGCAGCGGGACTAACATCATCTGCTGTTGAGATGGCTGGTAAAGGTAATTTAGGTATAGAACTTGATTTAGATAAGGTTCCTTGTAGAGAAGAAAAAATGTCAGCTTATGAAATAATGCTATCAGAAAGTCAGGAAAGAATGCTTATGATTTTAGAACCTGACAAAGAAAATATTGCCAAAGAAATTTTTGAAAAATGGGAGTTAGACTTTTCTGTAATTGGAAAATTAACAGATACAAATAGACTGATCATAAATCATCAAAAAGAAATAAAAGCTGATATCATATTGGATATTTTAGAAAAAGGTGCGCCTTCCTACAAAAGACCATACGAGATAAATACCTTTGATGATGAAGATATAAAAGAAGATATACTTATAAATGAGAGCCCCATTTCAATATTAAAGAAAATGATTTCTTCACCAAATTTATGTAGTCGAAAATGGGTTTGGGAACAATATGATCATATGGTTATGACAGATACTGTACTTTTACCAGGAGGTGATTCAGCTATCATTAGAGTTCATGGAACCAATAAAGGTTTATCTATAACATCAGACTCAACTCCAAGATATTGCGCATCGGACCCATATGAGGGTGGTAAACAAGCTGTAGCTGAAGCATGGAGGAATTTAATTTCCGTAGGCTCACTTCCAATCGCAATAACTGATTGTATGAATTTTGGTAATCCTGAGAAAAAAGAGATTATGGGTCAATTTGCTGGAGTTATTAAGGGAATGATTGAAGCCTGTAACACTTTAAATTTTCCAGTAGTATCGGGTAATGTGTCTCTTTATAATGAAACTAATGGAAAAGGAATTAATCCTACTCCAGTGATTGGTGGGGTTGGAGTTGTTGAAAATCTAGATGTTTTCTCTGATCAAAACCTTAAAAGAGAAGATGATTTCATTTTAATAATAGGAAAAACAACCGGACATTTAACTCAATCAATATACGCAAATGAACTACTTAATTATAAAAAAGGTTTGCCACCAAGGGTAAATCTTGAGGAAGAGCTAAAAAATGGTTTAGCTGTAAGAGAATTAATAAATAAAAGATTTATTGATACATCTCATGATATTTCTGATGGCGGATTATTAATTGCGCTTACTGAAATGAGTATGAAGAATCTCATAGGTTTTAATATTAATATTGAAAAAGATAATCTTAATTCTTACTTATTTGGCGAAGATCAAGCACGATATGTAGTTGCTGTTGAAAAACATAAACTTGAAGATGTTAGATTACTTTTAAATGAAAAAAATGTTTTTTTTGAAGAAATTGGCCAAACATGTAAGGATGAAATTATCATAAATAATAAAAAAATTATTATTCTTAAATTAAAAGAAATATATGAAAATTGGTTTAATAATTACTTATCGAAAGCATCATAATGGCAATTAAAAAAGCAAAATTAGAAGAAATTATAAAAAAATCTTTTCCTGAAGCTTCAATTAATATTGTTGATTTAGCAGGAGATGATAATCATTTTTCATTGGAGATTAAATCAAGTAAATTTAACGGTTTATCTAGGATTAAACAGCATAAAATGGTATATGATGCATTAGATGGAAAAATGGGTGGTGAACTCCATGCTTTATCAATTAAAACAATGAATGAAGAATAGATATGGATAATAAAGTAAAAGAGACTATAGAAGACAAGATTAATAATGATGATCTTCATCTATTTATGAAAGGTACTCCTCTATTTCCTGAATGTGGATTCTCAAGTACTGTTGTTCAAATCCTGACATATCTTGAAGCGCCATTTTCTTCTACTAATGTTCTAGAGGACGAAGACATTAGGGAAGGTATAAAAGAATTCTCAGATTGGCCTACTATACCTCAATTATATTACAAAGGTGAGCTTATTGGGGGTTGTGACATTATCAAAGAAATGTTCGAATCTGGTGAGCTTCAAGAAGAGCTTAAAGACATAATTAATAATTAGTTTCTTGAATAAAACTCAACAACTAAGTTTGGTTCCATTTGCACAGGGTATGGTACTTCTTCAAACTTAGGAACTCTAGTTAGTTTTGCGGTTAGCTTTTTTTGATCACACTCAATATAATCTGGTATATCTCTTTCTGCAGATTCTTGACCATTTAAAACTAACTCAAGACTTTTTGATTTATCTTTTATTTCAACTAAATCACCAGTTTTTAATCTATAGGATGGAATATTTACTCTTTTACCGTTAACCTTAATATGACCATGATTAATAAATTGTCTTGCAGAAAAAACAGTAGGAACAAACTTAGCCCTATATATAAATGCATCTAGTCTGCTTTCTAAAAGACCAATAATATTTTCAGATGTATCGCCTTTTATTCTCACAGCTTCTTGAAAGATATTCTTAAATTGCCTCTCATTCATATTGGCATAATATCCTTTTAATTTTTGTTTAGCTCTAATTTGTAAACCAAAATCAGATAATTTAGCTTTTCTTAGTTGACCATGTTGACCAGGACCATAAGAACGAATATTTACGGGACTTTTTGGTCTTCCCCAAATATTTTCGCCCATTCTGCGATCAATTTTATATTTTGCCCTTAATCTTTTTGTCATTAATATTTACCTTGTTTACAAGCTTCAAAGCTTAGTACATTTCTTAATCAAATAAGTCAATTTCTTTGTTGTTTGTTTTTATTGTTTCCATCAGCTATTTTGTTGGTTTCTTTTATAATATTTCTATCTTTATGGCCTGTTGGCCATCTTAAAAGAGATGTTATAATTCCCCTTAATGTTTGAACATCTTGTTTATTAAGTTTAGATCTTGTAAAAATATTTCTTATATTTATCATCATAGTTTTCTTTTTCTCTTTAGGCTTTAAGAAGCCAGATATATCAAGTGCGCGCTCTAGATGATTTAAAAATCCTATAATTTCAGTCTTTTTCGCTAAAACTGAGTTACTTTTAAAATAATTCTTTTTATCATATTTATTATCAATTCTATTTATTTCTGAAGCTATAATTGCCACGGCTTGAGCTAAATTTAATGATGAAAATTTTGGATTCGTTGGTATTTGTAAAATCATATCAGCAAAAGAGATGTGTTCATTTGTTAAGCCCGATTTTTCTCTTCCAAACATAATACCAATATTAGTTTTTCTTTTTAAACTATTGAATATATTATTTAATTCTAATGGCCCACAATATGGCTTAACCATATCTCTTTTTCTAACAGTACATGCGAATACATAAGAAGTATTTGAGATAGCTTCTTCAACACTACTATATATTGTTGCACTTTCTAAGACACTGTTTGCTCCGGCGGATGCTCTAATTGCTTTTAATGATAAGTGATTTTGTTTCGGAGCAACGATATATAAAGATTCTAATCCAAAATTAAGCATTGCTCGTGCTGCTGTTCCTATATTTTCTGAAAGCTGAGGCTCAACTAAAATAATTTTTATATTATTTTTATCAATTTTTTGCATTTATTCATTTATCCTTATATATACCTAACATATTGTTGAAATATATACGCTATATGATATTCAATACATGAGGGAATAAATTGGTATTTTAATGACTAAAATCAAAATAAAAAATCCGGTTGTTGAGTTAGATGGTGATGAGATGACAAGAATTATTTGGGATCTCATTAAAAAGAAACTTATTCTTCCGTATTTGGATATTGATCTGCACTATTACGACTTAGGCGTTGAATACAGAGATCAAACAAATGATCAAGTAACTATAGATGCTGCAGAAGCTATCCAAAAATATGGGGTTGGCGTAAAATGCGCTACTATAACTCCTGATGAAGAAAGAGTTGAAGAATTTAATCTTAAAGAAATGTGGAAATCTCCTAACGGAACTATAAGAAATATTCTTGGTGGTACAGTTTTTAGAGAGCCAATTATATGCTCTAATATTCCAAGACTTGTTCCAGGTTGGACACAGCCAATAGTAATTGGAAGACATGCTTTTGGTGATCAATATAGAGCTACAGATTTTATAGTTCCTGGTAAAGGTAAGCTATCAATGAAATGGATCTCAGAGGATGGTTCACAAAAAATTGAAGAAGATATATATGACTTTGAAGAAAGTGGTATTGCAATGGGAATGTATAATCATGATAAATCTATTAAGGACTTTGCAAGAGCTTGTTTTAATTATGGTATAAATCGAAAATGGCCAGTTTATCTATCCACAAAGAATACAATTTTAAAAAAATATGATGGTAGATTTAAAGATCTCTTTCAGGAAGTGTATAAAAAAGAATATAAAGAAAAAATGGACGCATTAAATATTGAGTATGAACATAGACTTATTGATGACATGGTTGCATGTGCACTAAAATGGTCTGGAGCATTTATTTGGGCATGTAAAAATTATGATGGTGATGTTCAGTCTGATACTGTTGCGCAAGGTTTTGGTTCACTTGGCCTTATGTCAAGCGCTCTTATGACGCCAGATGGTAGGACTGTAGAAGCTGAAGCTGCTCATGGAACGGTTACTCGGCATTATCGCTTACATCAAAAAGGTGAAGAAACCTCTACAAATTCAATTGCATCAATTTTTGCTTGGACAAGGGGTTTAACTCATAGAGCAAAATTAGATGACAACGAAGAATTGCAATTATTTTCTAATCTTCTTGAAAAAGTTTGTATTAAAACTGTAGAAAAAGGATTTATGACCAAAGATCTAGCTTTGCTAGTTGGCTCTAATCAATCATGGTTAAATACTCATGATTTTATTGATAAAATCGACTCTACCCTTCAGTCTGAAATGTCTTAAATATTTTCTTTAAGTTTTTTTATTAATTGCTCAAATACATGATCCGACTTTGAGATATCTTTAGCTCCAGCTAATGCCATATCTTTTCGACCTCCTCCTCCTTTACCGCCCATAATTTCAGAACTAATTTTAACTAGTTCAACCGCATCATAATTATCTAAAAGATCACTAGTTACACCAATAGCAATTGATGATTTACCTTCATTAGTTGAAATTAAACAAACAATACCTGTTCCTATATCTTTTTTACATTCATCGACTAAATGTCTAAGGTTTTTAGCATCTACTCCACTTATTTGATCAAAGAAAAATTTTGATTTGTTAAATTCTTCAATCTTTCCATTAAGTATATCTTTTGAAACCATTTTTTCTTTGGTCTTAGTTTGTTTTTTTTCTTCTTGCTTTCTTTCTTTTTCATTTATTTTATCAATTAAAGATAAAGAATTTAAAGCAATCGATCCAGTTACAGCTTCGACTCTTCTAATGCCAGATGCAACGGAATTTTGAGAGATTATTTTAAAATTCTCAATCTCACCTAAATTTTTTACATGAGTTCCACCACATAATTCTTTTGAAAATGAATCAGAACCCATTGTCAGAACCCTAACCTCACTATCATATTTTTCTCCAAATAATGCTAAAGCCCCAGTTTCAACTGCTTTTTCATAAGTTAAAACTTTTACCATTACTTCTGAGTCATCTCTTATAAGATTATTTATAGTTTCTTCAATCCTGATAATTTCCTCAGAATCTAAAGATTTTTGATGGCTAAAATCAAATCGAAGTTTTTCTGCCGATACTTGGGAGCCCTTCTGCATTACATGATCGCCCAAAACTCTTCTAAGAGCTTCATGCAATAGATGGGTAGCAGAGTGATTACACATAATCATTCTCCTATGATCACTTTCTATTTGTAGATTAACTGTATCTCCTACAGAAACAGATCCTTTTTCAACAATTCCATAATGCGCATGAATATTATTTATCTTTTTTTGTGTGTCAAATATTCTAAAAATAAAACTATCATTCTTCGCAATTCCAACATCACCCATTTGTCCTCCACTTTCTGCATAAAATGGGGATTGATTAAAAACTAAAATAGCCTCATCACCAATCTTAATTTCATTAGATATTTTATTTTTGTATATTATTTTAGAAATTTCAGCAGCTGACTTACTGTTTTGATAACCTAAAAATTCTGTAGCATCACATTCATTTGCAACTTCAAACCATATTTCATCTGTTTTAATGTCTCCAGATCCAAGCCATGATTTTTTGGCCTCTTCTTTTTGCTTTCTCATCTCTAAATCAAAGGTATCTTTATCAAGTTTAAGATTTTTATCCCTGATTAAATCTTCAGTTAGATCTAGTGGAAAACCATAAGTATCATAAAGTTTAAATGCGGTTGATCCACTAAAAATATCTCCAGAGTTTAATGATTTTGATTCATCATTAAATATTTTTATCCCTTTAGATAAAGTAGATATAAATCTTTCTTCCTCTTCAAATACCGTAACCTCAATTATTTTTTCAGCCCGCAATAATTCTGGATAAGCATCGCTCATTAGTTCTATTATTTTTTTTACAAGATTATAGAGAACAGGCTCTTTTATATTTAACAAATATGCATGCCGCATAGCTCTTCGCATAATTCTTCTTAAAACATACCCTCTCCCTTCATTTGAAGGTAAAACTCCATCAGAAATTAAAAAAGCTATAGATCTTAAATGATCCGCTATTACTCTAAAGCTTGCAATATTTTCATTCGTCTTATTAATTTTAATTATTTCTTCAATATGATTTATAATTGTAAGGAATAAATCTGTATCAAAATTACTTGTTTTGCCTTGTAGAACTGTAGATATTCTCTCTAGGCCCATTCCAGTATCAATTGAGGGTTTTGGTAGAGATTCTCTAGTTTTATTTGAAAGTTGCAAATACTGCATAAAAACAAGATTCCATATTTCAACAAATCTATCTCCATCTTCATTTTTTGAGCCTGGAGGACCACCATCAACGGTGTCTCCATGGTCAAAAAATATTTCTGAGCATGGTCCACAGGGGCCTTCATCGCCCATGGACCAAAAATTATCATCGGTGGAGATCTTAATAATTTTATTGTTAGAGAATCCTGAAACTTTTTTCCATATTTCTTCAGCTTCAGTATCTTCTTTAAATACAGTTAGAAGCAATCTATTTGACGGGATTTCGAACTCATTTACCAATAAATCCCAGGCTAGTTTTATTGCTTCTTCTTTAAAATACTCACCAAAAGAAAAATTTCCTAACATTTCAAAAAAAGTCAAATGTCGAGTGGTATGACCTACATTATCAAGATCATTATGCTTACCGCCCGCTCTTACACATTTTTGAGAACTTGTAACTTTTAAGAACTCAGGCTCTTCTTTACCTTCAAAATAATTCTTAAATGGTACCATCCCTGCATTAACAAACATCAATGTTGGATCATTGATTGGAACTAGAGGGCTAGAATGAACAACTTTGTGATCATTTTTTTCAAAATAATTTAGAAATGTTTTCCTTATATGAGCAGTGCTTTTCATTGCTGCCAAAATAACAGAAATTCAGGAATTGGCACAATGATTATATAAATTTACTTTGAAGCTGCAGATTCTGTTTTATTTTCCTCTGCTTCAGAGACATTAGAAATATCAGAAGTTTTTTCTGTATCTTTTACAAGTCCGGCACTTTCACGTATCGCTAATTCAATTTGATTCGATATGTCTGGATTTTCCTCAAGAAATACTTTTGCATTTTCGCGACCCTGTCCCATGCGTTCACCCTCATATGAATACCAAGTACCCGATTTTTCAACAATGCCTGCCTCAACACCTAAATCAATAATCTCACCTTTTTTGGAAATTCCTTTTCCATACATGATATCAAATTCAATTATTTTAAAAGGTGGTGCAACTTTATTCTTAACAATTTTAACTCTTGTTTGATTGCCTACTATCTGCTCTCTTTCTTTGATCGCACCTATCCTTCTAATATCCACTCTAACTGATGAGTAAAATTTCAATGCATTACCGCCTGTTGTTGTTTCAGGGCTTCCAAACATAACGCCAATCTTCATCCTAATTTGATTAATGAAAATTATCATACAATTAGATTTTGATATGGATCCTGTAAGCTTTCTTAGAGCTTGACTCATTAATCTTGCTTGAAGACCAGGTAAACTATCACCCATATCTCCATCTAATTCTGCTTTTGGTGTTAACGCCGCAACTGAATCAATAACAATAACATCAACAGCTGCCGACCTGACCAAAGTATCAGCTATCTCTAATGCTTGCTCTCCATGATCTGGTTGAGAGATTAATAGTTCTTCAATGTTGACACCTAGATTTCTTGCATAAACAGGATCTAGCGCATGCTCTGCATCGATAAATCCACAAACACCACCTTGCTTTTGTGCTTCGGCCAAAGCATGGAGTGCTAAGGTTGTTTTTCCAGAGCTTTCTGGTCCATAAATTTCAATTACCCTGCCTTTAGGAAAACCCCCTATTCCTAAACCAATATCCAAACCGAGTGATCCACTTGGTATTGAAGAAATTTCAGCTATAGCGCCATCAGACCCTAATTTCATAATAGAGCCCTTTCCAAATTGTTTTTCAATTTGACTTAACGCTGCATCTAATGATTTTGATTTATCCATATTTTTGTCTTCAACAACTTTCAATGATTTCTTCATTCTTCTACTCCATTCTTTAACTGGTCAACTAGTTATTTGTACTACTTTTGTTCTAGTTTTGCAATAAAAATAAGTTACTGAAAAAATTAACTATTATTATTATTGTTCTTGCTATGATCTAATTTAGTTAAAAATTATGAAGGAAAATAAACGAATCGTTATGTCTTTTTTGCACCTAATTCTTCTAGGCTCTTGCTGCCAACATAAATTTTATATTTTATTATTTTTTTTAAGAATCCTATTCGACATTAGATATTTAAATATCAAAGGCTATAAAAATTAACTCCAACTATTACCCTATCTTTATTTCCACCATAAAATGAAGAGTGCTCTCTATCAGCAGAGAAGATCGTTATCAAGCCTTCGTTGGGAAGAATATCCTCGTTAGGCTCGTAGATTTTTAAAAGTCCTGGCTCTTTGCATTCTTGATCTCCAACAGACAGGTAATAAACAAGGCTATATTTTTTCTTGGCTAGGTTAAGGATAGAAATTTTATCTTTTGAATTTATGTGGTTATGCCGCTTTGTTCCTCCTCCCGCACCAAATATGCTAAAGAAAGAAGCAAAAATATAAATCTCTGATTTAACAACCTCCATCATAATTTTTGTTAAATCCTCTTCTAATGTTTTTATGATAGGGTGATTATCATCAAATAATTCATATTTTGAACCTCTAGTATTTCCAAAGCTAGGATCATTCTCTTTATCTAGGTCTATCAATTTTATTTTATATAAGTAATCAAGAAGTTTCTTCTCTACTGGTCTATTTGAAATAAATATTTTACTTGGAAGATCAAGTCTAGAATCTGAATTATTTATATTGTCGATACTAGCCTCAATATTTTTGTAAACCTTTCTTGACTGTAAAATATTCAGGAAAAGACTATAGAAACTTGACTTAGGATCGATATAATTTGCTTTTTCTATACTATTAATAGCAGAATCTATATCGCCATCTCCATAAAGAATAATAGCTAAATTACTGTGAGCTTCAGCATAATCAGGCTTTAATGATATTGCTCTTCTGCAGTTTATTTCGGCCTCCTCCAATCTACCTAATTCTGCAATCGTTATACCCAGGTTACTGTAGGCTTCAGCATAATCAGATTTTAAGGATATTGCATTCCTAAAGCTTACTTCAGCTTTCTCAAATTTTTTCAATTCCTTCAGCATTATACCTAAACTATTGTGACCTTCAGCATAATCAGATTTTAACGCTACCGCATGCCTGCAACTTATCTCAGCTTCCTCGAATCTATTCATTGTTCCAAGTATGATGCCTAAGTTATTGTGAGCTTCATGAAAGTCAGACTTTAAATCTATCGTTTTCTTTATGCTTACTTCGGCCTCCTCTAGTCTGCCAAGTTCTTTAAGTGTTATACCTAGGTTATTATGAGCTTCGAAATCTTTGGGAGATAGTTCGACTGATTTTTTATTAGCATCTAAAGCCTCAGTTTCTCTTCCTGTTTGCCTCAATACCGCTCCAAGAACCTTCCAAGCAAACTGATATTTTGGAAATTTTTTTATCATAGATAATGCCAGCTTTTCAGTTTTATCATTCTGTCCAGTTTGATAATACTTAGCGAGACTTATTAGTTCATTTTGAGTTGGTTTGTTCAATCTTTATTCCATTGAATATTTCTTAATATCGACCAGCACATCTTATAGACACCTGCTGAAAGTTATTATTGCATAAATAACATTTTCTATACGTTAATTCTATACTTTCATTAAGATGTGGTTTTTCGAAAATGATTGATAGTAAGATCTATCTTAAATAAATATTAATCATCTCTATATATTTTTTCTTTACGCTCATGGGATTCTTGAGCATCTATAGATAAAGTGGCAATAGGCCTAGCAACGAGTCTTTTTAAACTTATTTCTTCTCCTGTTTCTTCACAATAACCATATGATCCGTTATCAATACGCGATAAAGCTTCATCAATTTTTGCTATAAGTTTTCTTTGCCTATCTCTAGACCTTAACTCAAGAGATCTATCGGTTTCAGAAGAAGCTCTATCCGCAAGATCAGCAAAATTTGATGATTCATACTGGAGATTATTTAATGTTTCTTTTGTTTCACTTATAATCTCATCACGCCAATCATTAAGCTTCCTTCTAAAAAACTCCTTTTGTTTAGCATTCATAAAAGGTTCTTTATCTGAGGGTAAATAATTTTTTGGTAAACGAGTAGCCATTTTTTTCTCAATCTGAACGCGGTATTTAAATGATAAATAATAAAATCGCAACAGTTTTATAAATAAAAATAAACTTTGTTGAAATTAATGACTTTGATAAGTAAGTTGTGTGATATTTTTAAAAATTATAAATAGGTGAATCATGAAATTTGAAGGAACTAAAGATTACATTGCTACTGAGGATTTAAGAATTGCAGTAAATGCTTCAATAAGTCTTGAGAGACCTTTACTTGTAAAAGGTGAGCCCGGAACAGGTAAAACTGTTCTTGCTGAAGAAATAGCTAGAGCTTTAGATATGCCAATTTTAACATGGCATATAAAATCAACAACAAAAGCTCAACAAGGGCTATATGAGTATGATGCCATAACAAGGTTAAGAGATTCACAGCTTGGAGATGAAAAAGTTAAAGATGTTAAAAATTACATCAAAAAAGGAAAATTATGGGAAGCCTTTGAGGCTGAAAAAAGACCTATTCTTTTAATTGATGAAATTGATAAAGCTGATATCGAGTTTCCTAATGATTTACTTCAAGAGTTAGATAGAATGGAATTCTATGTATACGAGACAGGAGAAACAATAGCAGCTGAAAAAAGACCTGTTGTTATAATAACATCTAATAATGAAAAAGAATTACCGGATGCTTTTTTGAGAAGATGCTTCTTTCACTACATAAGTTTTCCTGATAATGACACAATGCAAAAAATTGTTGATGTACATTATCCTAATATCAAATCAAAGCTAGTGTCAGAATCATTAAAAGTTTTTTATGAGTTAAGAGAAATACCTGGGCTTAAGAAAAAACCATCTACATCTGAGTTATTAGACTGGCTTAAGTTACTTATGAATGAAGATATAACCCCTGAAATGTTAAGAGAAAAGAACTCTAGCAATATAATTCCTCCTTTACATGGTGCGCTTCTTAAAAATGAGCAGGATGTTCATTTATTTGAACGATTGGCTTTTTTAGCTAGAAGGGAAGATAATCAAAATTAAAGATGTTTATTAATTTTTTTCAAGAACTGAAACAAGCCAATATTCCAGTTACGTTAAGAGAATACCTCACCCTTATTGAGGCATTAAATGCAGATATTCCACAAAGAAAGATTGAAGACTTTTATTACCTATCAAGATCTACTTTAGTCAAGGATGAGAAAAACTTAGATAAATTTGATAGAGTCTTTGGAAGTGTATTTAAGGGATTAGAGAAAATTGAAGAATTAGAGACAGCAGAAATTCCTGAAGAATGGCTAGAACTTCTTAATGAAAAATATCTTACTGAAGAAGAAAAAAAACAAATTGAATCCATGGGTGGATGGGAAAAACTTATGGAAGAATTAAAAAAACGCTTAGAAGAACAAGAAAAAAGACATGAAGGTGGATCAAAATGGATTGGTACAGCAGGAACTTCTCCTTATGGCGCTGAAGGATATAATCCAGAGGGTGTTAGAATAGGACAAAAAAACAACAGAAATTTCAAGGCAGTTAAAGTTTGGGACAAAAGAGAATTTAAAAATCTTGATGATGACGTAGAAATAGGAATAAGAAACATTAAACTTGCACTAAGGCGTTTAAGAAAATTTGCTAGAGAAGGCGCTGCAGATACTTTAGATTTACCTGGAA
>CACLNZ010000013.1 GCA_902608415.1 uncultured PS1 clade bacterium | reverse complement strand
AAAAGAAGAAGATTAATGCTCAATTCAATAAAAAACTGTTTCAATACAGAAGACTTTAGAAAACTTGCAAAAAGAAAGCTTCCCTTTCCTGTATTTCACTATATTGACGGCGCAGCAGATGATGAAGTTAGTTTAAAAAGAAATACTCAAGCATTTGAAGAAGTTGATTTAGTTCCAAATGTTTTAAAAGGAGTTGAAAATATTGATATTAGCACAGAACTTATGGGTAAAAGAATAAGCACTCCACTATTCTTCTCCCCAACAGCTCTTCAAAGATTATTTCATTATGAAGGAGAGTTTGCTGTTGGAAAGGCAGCAGAAAAATTTAATACTTTTTTTGGAATATCGTCTTTAGCCACTGCTAGCATAGAAGAAGTTGGTGAAAAATTTTCCTGCCCAAAAATATTCCAAATGTACATTCACAAAGATAAAGGCCTTAATGACAGCATGATAGAAAAATGCAAAATTAATAATTTTGATGCATTAGCAATAACTTTGGATACTATTGTCGGCGGAAATAGAGAAAGAGACCTTCGAACAGGTTTTACATCACCACCAAAATTAGATTTTAATAGCTTCTTAAGTTACGCCCTTCATCCAGAATGGACCTTAAACTATTTATTTAGAAAAAAATTTGAATTACCTCAACTTCAAGATTTTGTGAGTGAAGGTACTAATATTAATATTTCTGTTGGTGATTATTTCTCAACGATGCTTGATCAAAGTATTACTTGGAAAGATATTGAAGATATAAAAAATCAATGGGGTGGTCACCTTTGTTTAAAGGGTATTATGTCTGTTGAGGATGCAAAAAAATGTGTTGATGTTGGTGCTACAGCTATAATGATTTCTAATCATGGTGGAAGACAATTAGATGGATCAAGAGCCCCTTTTGATCAACTTGCAGAAATAGTTGATGCCGTAGGAGACAAAATAGATGTTATTTGTGATGGAGGAATAAGAAGAGGAAGTCATGTTCTAAAAGCTCTTTCCCTAGGAGCTAAAGCATGTTCAGGTGGTAGATACTACTTATATGCACTTGCAGCTGAAGGCTATGAAGGGACTTTAAGAGCTTTTCAACTTATGCAAGAAGAAATTATTCGTGATATGAAGCTTATGGGGTGCAAATCTCTTAAAGATTTAAATAAAGATAACTTAAGATTTAGATAATCTTTATATTTTAAAAGAATTAGTTTAAGAAAAAAAAATGATTTTAATAATAAATGTCCTTACTTATTTAATCGGTTTATCCTGGGTGGCCTTTGGTGTGCTTGGAATAATAGATCCAGAAATATTTACAGAAAGCGCATGGGCGGCTCTACATGTTCAAATAACTGGTCAGTTTGGTATGAGCGATATCCGCTCGTTTGGAGGTCTTCTTACCGCACTTGGACTCGGAATAATCTATGCTACGCATAACTCATTAGGTAAGAAAAGCTGGTTTTCAGCTTTCGCGTTACTAATGTTAGGATTAGCTATTGGAAGATCAATAAGCCTTTATTTGGATGGCTTAGACCAAACTTTAATAATATTTGCGATAATTGAGTACTCTTATGCGCTGATACTTTTTATAAAATCAAGAATCTAATCTTTAAGAAAATTTATTACATCCTTCCAAGCCTTATAATCCTGTAAAAAGAAACCATGCCCGCCTTCATAAAATTTTTTCACTGAATTTGGGATTTGTTCATCTAAAATATCAATATTATCTTTTGGAGCAATACCGTCATACTGACCACCCATAATTAAAGTTGGGCATTTGATACTCTTTAACAAGTCCATAACATTATGATCTTTTCTGGCCCCAAGCTGTAAAAGCTTGCCTTTATTTTCTTTTGATTCTGGACTTCTTAGATAATTTTTTATTTGTTCAGTTAAAATTTTATATTGTTTAGAATTTTTCTTTATATAATCTGTATTAATTCTCAAATCTGAAATAGAAATAAACTTTCTTACATATTCTTGATCATCGATAATTTCCTCTAACTCATGTAAAGGAAAAGAATGATATTTTTCGCCTCCAGGAGAAGTACACATCAATACTAGTCTTTCGACTACACCAGGATAATTAATTGCTAAATGTTGGGCGACCATTCCTCCAAAACTTACGCCAATTATATAAACTCTTTTAAGATTAAGTTTTTCTATAAAACTAAATGCATCATCAGCATAATCTTTCATACTATATGGACCTATTGGAATTTCACTTTGTCCAAGACCTCTTTGGTCATAAGAAATTAAATGAAAATTATTTTTTAAATCATTATCAAAAACACTTGGTGATTTCCTTAAGTCTCCACCTGTTCCTGAGATGTAAAGAACTGCTTCCCCTTGACCAGCAGACTCATAGTAAATTTTTATATTTTTAGTATTTATAAAAGGCAATAATTAGCTCTCAATGAAAGGAGTTAATATATCTTTTGTAACAAGGTCATTCTTGATGTTTTCTCTTCCAACCCAATCATCCACTGTTTGATGATAGTAATATATTCTTCTTTCTTGATAATTTAATGGCATTTTTTCAAAAACCCCAGAGTCATGAGACTTTTGCATTGGCTCTAAATTTTTAAAATCTTCTTCCATTATTGAATAAAAAGAAGTTTCCTGATCAATCCAATATTGTGGTTTCTCCTTACCTTCCCATTTCGGGCCTAATTGTAAATATTCAATTTCAGTTTCACGAAGACTTTTTGGCCAAAAAAGGATTGCAACATAACCAGAGGTATCTGTAGGAGTAATAAAATTAGGAAACATTGCATAAGCAACATTTGTTTCAGCATGAATACTGTCACATGTTTCGATAAATGGAACAAAATCTTGTCCTTCAGCACCTAACATTCCTCCATCGAGATTTATTCTTTTTGGAGTAACCATCCTTGAATGACCATTTTTTAGCAAGCCTGCTGCCATGCCATTACCATCTAATAAAATATTAACTGTATCTTTATGAATGGTTGGTGAATGATAAACCTCCATAAAAGCATCTAGGCATGTTTTCCAATTGGCTTTTACAAGAGTACTATTTTTCCAAATTGTTATTAATTCTGAACTTTTAAAACAATCCATCTCTGAAGCTACTGGTTCTAAGAATTCCATAAGACTAACTGGGTCTTTATCTTGAAGCGATATAAATACCCATCCATCCCATGTGTCACAATGAACTTGCTTTAAACCTCTACAAGAAAGATCTAATTCTAAAAAATCTCTTTCATCAGGAACTCTTAATAAAGATCCATCAAGATCGTAAGCCCAGCTATGATACTGGCATTTAAGTAATTTTGTTGAGCCTTGCTTTTCCCTAACAACTGGAGCGCCTCTATGAGAACAGGTATTGTAAAAAGCCTTAATACTTTTATCCTTCTGCCTGACAATCAAAATATCTCTTTGTAATTTATCAAATATTTTAAAATCTCCAGGATTAGGAATCTCATCCTCTCTAAAAACCATAAGCCAAGATTTTAAGAAAATATTTTTAAACTCAAGGTCAAAAAATTCTTGATTCGTATATCGTTTACCTGAAATATCTGGAATCTTAGGAAATCCATCTGGATATGAATTGCGCTTGTACTCATATTCGATTTGTTTCCTTACTTCATTTATTTTTTTTGTTTTCATGCGTGTAAATATAAAAAAATTACATCATTTGTAAATATAATTAACTTAAAATTAGTTATTTCTTTGTTTAATCACTTCTAAATTATGCTCATGTTTATCACGATTAATTTTATAGAGACTAAAAAAGTAGACGGACACTAAATAAAATAAAATATAGATAGGTAAAAATAGAAAAACAACATTTACTAATATATTATCATCTACTTCGCTTGGCTTAGCGCCCTCGGGTAAGCCTGCAATTGAAGTTACCAACCCTGCTAAGAATATACCAACACCTGAAATAGCTTTTCCAGAAAACCCTACTGTGGCAAAAAATAAACCTTCTGACCTTCTCTTAGTTGCTAGCTCAGAATCTTCTACAATATCGGCTATCATGGATGATACTAATATTGTTGATGCTACTGCTGTCATAACTTCAAGAAAAAAATAACCGCACATGATCCAGAGTAAATCATATGAACCAAATTCAGGCATATAACCATATATTCTAAGTAAATAAGGAAATGGAACAAAAAATATTGCTATTAGGGAAGAATAAATTGCACCCTTTCTCTTGCCAATTTTTTTTGACAAGTAAGTAGATAATGCAACAGCTCCTAAAATACCTGGAATAACCCCAACAACGCCTGCAATGCCTATTTGTGTAGATGAAAAGCCCCAGAAATAAGTATTAAAATATATATTTAATGCTGCTGAAAAGCCTGCGGCCATACCTGAGAAAATACCGCCTATAAAAAGCACTATAAAAGAGGTATTCAATAATGTATGACGCAATTCTTTTTTTATATCATCAAAATTTTCATTCTTAACTGGCTCTTCTAAATCTGGAATAATTTTATGTAATCCTGCTGAAGATAAAAGCATTGAACCAAATATTAACCAAGCGCCTACAACACCATACATTTGATGGCCAGCAGGGTTTAATTGTCCGTCAGGATAAGCAATTGTTGGTGTAAGGAATACAAAGTAATTAAGTAAGGACATTGCGTTACCGCCCATCCAACCAAAGAAGTAACGAATGGACATTAATTTTGTCCTTTCATCATATCCTCGCGTTATTTCAGGGCCTAAGCTCTGATTTGGTATCTCAAAAAGGGTTGTACTTGTTCTAACAAAAATAGTCATCACAAGTAGATACATAAATAAATTTATATCTTCAGAAAAAGAAGGTGGATTCCACAACAAATAAAAACTTAAAGGTACGGGAAGAAGAGCTGCGTACATATAAGGATGTCTTCTTCCAAATTTTGAGCGTGTATGATCTGATGCATAACCTATTAATAAATCAGAAACAGCGTCTATTATGAGAGCAATAGCAATAGCTAAAGATGCCATCCAGCCAGGTAAACCAAGAACAATGTTATAATAAAATAAAAGGAACCAACCAAAGGCGTTATTCTTGATGCCAAAAGCAACAGATCCTAATCCATATAACATAAAATTTTTGTTACTTTGCATTATGCTTTCTTAATTTTAATTATTCTTTTTTGCAGTTTCTGCAGATACTTTTATTTCCTCTGCAATATTAATTGCTTCCTCTGGAGAAAAATCCATTGGAATCTCAATCTTATCTGAAGATACAAATATTCTAACCATACCTTTATTAGTTGGACCAATTTGTATATCAGCAACAATATCACTTTCTTTATTAATTCCTGATTTTTTCATATGAAACCTAAATTTTTAATTACCTTCTAATTTTGCTACTGCAGTAGCCACTGAAGCATCTATTTCATGGCTTCTAGGATTTCTTCTAAGCGTTAAACCACCATTAACTTGAAGATTTTGCCCAGATAAAAAACACTCATCACTACATAAAAAGACTGCAGCAGCAGCAACATCTTCAGATGTTCCAATTCTTCCAAGCGGATATTCTTTTTTAAATGCATCCTCAAGGCCAGGTGCCGCCATAGCATCAGATGTCATTGGTGTTGCTGTTAAACCTGGTGAAATAGAATTTGCCCTAATACCTCTTTCACCAAACTCATTTGCTATAGTTCTTATAACATGATCGATTCCAGCTTTCGTACCCATATATGCAGCATGATTATCAAGCATAATAGTTGCTGTAGCAGAAGAAATTTGAATAATATTTCCGCCATCCTTCATTACTGGAATACATGATTGAAAAAATTGATAAGGCCCTTTGAATTGAAGATTCATAATTTTTACCAAGTCTTCTTCAGCGCTTTCCAGAAAAGGTGATAAATAACCCCAACCTGTCGCTTGAACACCTATATCAAGCTTTCCATGAAGATCTTCAACCTTGGATGTCATAGCATCAATATCTTCTTTCTTTGTTATATCACAAACAGCATAATCTCCGCCTACTTCACTAGAAATTTCTTTAAGCGAATCTTCGTTTCTACCTGCTACAACAATCTTAGCTCCCTCTTGAGCAAATCTTCTAGCCATTACTTGACCCATATTATCTTTTCCAGCAGCACCAAGAATAAGTGCCGCTTTATTATTTAATTTTCCAGACATCATTTTTCCCCTTAATTAATAAATAAGAATTACTTTCTATCAGGTAGATGTAAAAATAATACTACAATTCCTGCGATAATACATAGAACCACATTTATAGAAAAAGCCAAGGTATAATTACCAAAAGTATCATAGAGCCATCCCGATAATGGAGCAGCTGTAATTTGCATCGGAACCATAAAAGGGCCAACTAAACCTCTAGCCTTTCCAAAATTAGTGTTACCAAAAGCTATTGCAAAGGTTGAGTTCATTAGAGGTATAGTTCCACCTAACCCTAAGCCCATTACCATGACAGAAAACAATAAAAGTAATAAATTATCAGCAAATATTAGAGTTGCTATCCCTAAACTATGAAAAAATAAAGAAACTAATATTGTTTTTTTTGCACCCAATTTATCTAATAAATTTCCGAAAATAATTTTTCCAAGTGCAGCATTAAATGCCGCTACAGAAAATATCCATGAAGCTTGAATAGGGCTAAAGCCAAGATCCTGCGAATATATTGGTATATGGGTATAAACGCCTAAATTAGCTGATAATTGTAAGGTAAATATTATTGTTAATATCCAAAAAACTTTCATTGAAAGAATTTCATTAAAAGTAATAGTTTCGCTTTTTGTTGCTTCCTCAGAAGTATCTATATCAGTCTTGCCATCAGTTTGTTGATTAACATCTTCAGGTTTATCAATGATAAATTTATATGCACAGTATGAGCAAACAATAAGAACAAAAATACCAAAAATAAGGTATGCGCCCCGCCAAGTAAAATTAGAAATTAAAAAAACAGCTATTGGTGGTATTATGACTCCAGAAAAAGAAAGACCTATGGTTGCGTATCCTAAAGCCGCTCCAATTTTATCTCTAAACCAGTTTGAAATTAATTTTGATGTACTCAAATTACCAAAAATTACCATTCCCAATGAAACAAATGCACCATAAATAAATAAAAATTGGTAAAAACTCTGAGCTACAGAAAGTAAGCTTAGACCAAATCCATATATTACTGCACCAACAACTAAAACCTTTCTTATCGAGAACCTATCTAGAATATATCCCATTAAAGGTGAATATAATCCTGCAGTTAAAATCATGACGGAGACAGTAAGAGAGGTAAGAAACCTACTCGCAGAGAATTCATCTTGGATAAAACTAAAAAAAACTGCATACGCATAAAAAGCAAGACCGCCAGAAATGAAATCAATAAAATTAGCGCTGATTATCATGCGCCAACCAAGAAATTTTTGTTTTATTGTGTCAGTATTCATATAGTAAATTCTTTTGAAGTAAGTAAATAGAATAGAAATATAATGACCTATAAGAAAGAACTTTTTTTGGTTATGATGTAGAATTGAAGAAATAAAAAGGATATAAAAATGCCCACGCTAAAAATAGATCCACATAAAAGTTGGATACCTCTCAGAGAAAAAGCTGATGAGATTTCTAATGAAAAACATAAAATACTACTAAATGAGGTAGCTAATCACATGGAAGCAGAAATTAAAGGGCAGTTGGACCCTTTAATGAATACCCTTACAGCAGAACCTGTTTACCATTTTTGGAGAGTAAGCGATGTAAATATGATTCTTAATGGTTATGAGGAAGTTTCAGGTTTTTACAGTAATATGTTCGAAAATGGTGGTGAACAATTTGAGGTTGTTACAAAACGGATTATTGTTAATGATGACGGCGTTATTACGGAAGGCAAAGTTAAGCAAGTTTATACAAAAGATAATTTAAAACTTATGGGAGTAACAAAAGATACTTTCGCGGAAATTGATAATAGTAATTTATGGTTAAGCAATACACAGTTAATTACAGTATGGCCATCTGATCCAGATTTAAAATTAGTTGGTGAGGATATTTATTTTGGCGAGAATCCAATGGAAACTCTAAAACCAATCGATGAAAATGAAATGCCCGATTACTATAAAATCAATTAACTTTTTGTCTTATATGTCCATACTGAAATAGGTATACTAAGCAAATACATTATTCCAATTACATTTATTGCTATCCATAAGAAGTTTATGAGAGATAGATAAACGAGAAAAAAGAATATTGAGAAATATAAATAATTTTTTCTGCTTATTTTTATTTTAAATTGTTTTGTAGAAAATGTTGGTAAGTTACTTATTAATAAAAGACCAATGATAAAAATATATATACTTAAAAATATTTCATATTCTTTTGCCCAATCAAAACCTAAAAAACTTTGAACAAGGGGTAAAATCAAAAGACCACATCCCGCTGGTGTTGGAATACCGCTGAAAAAACTTGATATATTTTCATCGCTATCTTTATTTAAATTAAAAACCGCAAGTCTTATACATGAAAATAAAACAAACAAAAGTAAGACTATTGAACCTATCACTTCATTCTGATTAATAAGACTCATATAAATGAGAATGCATGGAGCTACTGCGAAAGACAGAAAATCAGATAAAGAATCAAGTTCCGCACCTAACTCTGATTCACTTTTTAGGACTCTAGAAAAAAAACCATCCAAAGCATCGCAAGCGGAAGCCAAGAGAAGACATATAACACTTACTTCAAAATTATAATCTAAAGAAAACCTTATAGAGCTTAAGCCAAAGGACAGACCTGCAAGAGTTATAAAATTTGGTATCTGTGATTTAAAATCTATTTTTTTTATTTTTCTCATAAGCTATCTTTCAGCAATTATTGTTTGACCAGCAGCAACAATATCATTTTGATTTACTTTGATTTGATAATTTAATGGTAAATATATATCTACTCTTGAACCAAAGCGAATAAGCCCAATTCTATCGCCCTTATCAATATTATTACCCTCAGAAATAAAACTTAATATTCTCCTAGCTATTAATCCTGCGATCTGGACCACTATTATTTTTTCATTATAATTATTGATAATTATTGAATTTCTCTCATTATGCTCACTGGCCTTATCAAGGCTTGCATTGAAGAATTTTCCATTTTTATAAATAATTTTATCTATCTCTCCGCTAACAGGGCTTCTATTTACATGCACATTGAAAACATTCATAAAGATACTTACTTTTTTCATTTTCTGATCAATATTTGTTTCTATTGGTGCAGTATCTTCTCCAACAAAACAGATTTTACCATCTGCAGCACTTAATACCTGATTATCTTGTGATTCAAAATATCTTTCAGGATCACGAAAGAACCAGAGAGTAAATAATGAGAGAGAAAAAGAAATTAAGAATATAATTTTAGTTATAAAAAAACTAAAAAAAGAAATAAGCATGAAGATTAAAAAAAACTTCCATCCTTCGCGATGTATTCCTAAGTACTTCTTATTCATTGACGAAATCTATATTTTTTAACTTAAATAGTAAATAATATGTTTAAGACTGAACTAAAAGAACACTTCATAGTTATTGGTTATTATGATATGAAATTTTTATGTGCAGCCGTAGCTCAGTCGGTTAGAGCGCCTGATTGTGGATCAGGAGGTCCCTAGTTCGAATCTAGGCGGCTGTACCATCCCAAAAATACAGACCGAAATCCAAAAAAGAGACTAGAAAAGATTAAAGTACTGGCTAGTAACCTTAAATCAAAAGGAATAGCTGCTATATATACAGCACTCAAAGGTAATGCTTGTATACCAGAAATCCATACAGCAAGATTAACTAGAATATGCCATACACCAACACTGATTAATCCAGAAAGGATCATATTTTTATAATTGTAATTCTTAAATAGAGATGAAATTACACTTGCAGCCACAATACACAAATATACAACTGGTATTGCAGAATATAATCCAAGAAATGGGTCAGTCACTATCAAAATACCAACAGGTAAAAACATCTGAATATATTTATTATCCGTCATGAAGGGCAAGAATACTGCACAAGCTAGTATTGGCGTGAAATTAGCTGGGAAACCAATAAACCTTGCTATAATAAGGCAAAGAACTAAAAGCCAACATGATTTCAGTATTTCTTTTATATAAGTCATCTTAATCTCATTGTATAAAAATTAGTTCAAACCTCTATCTTCTAGAAGGGCTGAAATATCAGGGTCATCTCCTTTAAAAGATCTATAAAGTTCCATAGGATCTTCTGTACCACCTTTTTCAAGAATAAATTCTCTATATTTACTTGCTAAGCCCTCATTAAATACATCTCCAGAATCTTTGAATGCAGCAAACGCATCAGAGTCAAGTACGGCAGCCCAAATATAACTATAATATCCTGCTGAATATGAATGCGTGAATATATGCTGGAAATATGTCGTCCTATAACGAGATACAATTTCATTCATTAGGCCAATTTTCTTTAAAGATCTTTCTTCAAAAGAATTTGTGTCCTGTAACTCCGTTGTTGTAAGAGTATGCCAATCCATATCTAAAAATGACGCGGCAAGATATTCTGTATTCGCAAAACCTTGATTGAACTTACTTGCATTTTGCATTTTTTCAATTAATTCATCACTGATAACTTCACCAGTTTCGTAATGTTTGGCATATGACTTAAGTAATTCTGGCTCACTAGCCCAATGTTCAAGGACTTGTGATGGAAACTCAACAAAGTCTCTCGATACAGCTGTTCCTGACAAGCTTTTATAATTTGTATTTGTTAATAAACCATGAAGCCCATGACCAAATTCATGAAAAAGTGTTGTTACATGTTCAAAACTTAAAAGGGATGGCTTATCTTTAGATGGCGGAGGAAAATTACAAACATTTACAATAATTGGTCTCTCTTTTCCGTCAAAATTTGATTGGCTTTTAAATGAACTCATCCAAGCTCCGCCTCTTTTACTCGAGCGAGTATAATAATCACCAATGTAAAGTCCTACATGAGAACCATCGCTATCTTTTACTTCCCAAACTCGTGCATCTGGATGATAGAGATCAAGATCAAACTTTTCTTCAAAGGTTAGCCCAAATAATTTATTGGATGTTTTAAAGATTCCATCAATTGTATTATCTAATGTAAAATATTCTTTTATTTCTTCTTCATCTAAATCGTATTTATCTTTTCGAACCTTTTCTGCATAATGCCACCAATCCCAAGAAGCAATTTCAAAATTATTACCCTCTTCATTTGCAAGGATTTGCATCTCATTTAATTCATTTTTTGCCCTTTTAAGAGCAGGAGCCCATAATTGATTAAGCAATCCATAAACTGCCTCAGGGGTTTTTGCCATTGTATTATCAAGCACATAATGTGCATGAGACTCAAAGCCTAAAATATTAGCTTTTTCTACTCTGAGAGAGGCAATTTTTGATGTAATTTCTTTATTATCATACTCGTTATTATTATCTCCTCTTTGGATATATCCTTTGTATAATTTTTCTCTTAAATCACGGCGTGTTGAGTATGTAAGAAAAGGATACATACTGCTTCTTTGTACTGTGAAAACATATTTATCCTTATATTTATCCTCTTTATTTTTACTAAATTTATTTTCTGCTTCAAGTTTAGCTAAATCAACAATATCAGTAGGAAGACCTGCGAGATCAGCTTGATCTAGTATTATTTCAAAATCATTTGTTTCAGCTAAAAGATTTTGTGAAAATTGAACTGATAGTTTTGTGATATCCTGATTAAGTTCCGCATATCTTTTTTTATCAGAGCCTTCTAAAAGAGCTCCACTTCTTACAAATCTTTTATAAGTTTCCTCGAGAATTTTTCTTTCTTCTAAGGATAGGTCAAAGTTATCTATACTTTCCCATAGAATTTTAACTTTTTTAAAAATTTCTGGATTCAAGCTAATGGCGTCATAATGACTTGAAAGCTTTGGAGAAATTTCTTTTTCTATTTCTTGTATCTTAGAATTAGTAGTTGACCCAGATAGATTAAAAAATACAGCACTTACTCTACTTAAAAGAGAACCTGATCGCTCCATTGCAACTATAATATTTTCAAATGACGGTTCCTCTTTATTTTCTATAATATCATTAATTTCTTCATTATGCGCTTCCATACCTTTAATGAATGCAGGCATAAAATGCTCTTCATTAATTTGTGAAAATGGAGGTATCTTAAAACTTGTTCTGTATTCTGTAAAAAAAGGATTTTCCATGACTTCACTATTAACTAAAGGTGACAAAAAAAGAAATAAAAAAGTAATTAAAGTTATTTTTCGCACTTTATTTATAATTCCTTTCTGGAAATTTTTCATTTGGAATTAATCTATTTGAAGAAGATCCCTTTGCCAAAAGATTTCCTTCATTATCAAACAAACTACCTTCGATAAAAGCCGTCGATTTTCCCATTTTTATAATTTTTGCTGAAGTTGTAACTATTCCAGGATTGGCAGGTTTAAAAAAACTGACTTTTAATTCAAGTGTCAAAGGGTTGATTGAAAACTCTGATGAAGCCATGGCTAAGTGTGCCATTGTTGTATCAATCCAACCTGTAACATATCCTCCTTGGGCAATGTTGCCTGAATGGCAATGCCTAGACTCAACTATAAATTCAAAACGGACAACATCTTTCTTAAGTTCTAAGATCCTATTAAATCCCATACCCTGAAAAAGTTCAGCGTTTTTCATTTTTTCTGAATATTCATCAATATCAAACATTATTTATCCAAAATCTGAATATGAAGGAGTAATCTGATCTTCTAAATTATCTCCTATAGCATAAAATAAATCTTCAAGCTTTGTAATTATCATATTTCCAGAATCAGTAACATGATAAGTGCCTGCACCAATATCAACCGCAGATGACTCAATATTACCTTGATGCTGATATTTGGTAAACCTGACCAATACAATATCCTTTTCAGGCCAAACATATATATATTGACCATCTAAACCAAGGGCAGAAAAAAAGGGGTAATCATCTTGCCTAGCGATACCTAATCCACTTTCTGAAATTGTTGATGTCCACCATTGATAACCATAAGAGGCAAGATTATCAAATTCAGTTGTTGCCTCTTTAACCCATGATTTAGATACAATTTGTTCATCTAACCATTTACCTTCTTGAGCAATCATAAGGCCGAATTTTGCAAATTCCCTTGGGGTCATGTCTAAACCAGCATAAGTTAGAGTATTACCACTTTTATCTGTCCACCATGTTTCTTTAATATCTAATTTATCAAAAAGCCTGGTATCAGCATATTCTTGAAAATCAAGGCCAGTAGCATTCTCAATAATCCTACTAAATAACATTGAGTCCTCATTCGAATAACTAAATGCTATTCCTGGTTCTCTCGATATTTCTCTATCAAGAGAGTAGTTAACCATATCATTCTGGAAGTACACGCCTAAACCAGGGTGATCATCCATTCCAGATCTCATACCCAAAAGATATTTTAAACTAATATTTTCTTGGTGTTCTGTTTTCCATTCAGGAAGGTAAAGAGCGATAGAGTCATCCACTGAGCCTATATAACCTTCATCAATTGCTATCCCTATTAATGTTGAAGAAAAACTCTTTGCTACTGACCAGCTAGTTACTAGATCATTCTTGTTGTACCCTTCTGCATAATATTCAGTAATTATATTGTTTCCTTTAATTAATATTGCCGCTTGGGTATTAAGGGGCGGTTCTTTTATATAATCAATTAGTTCTTGAACCCTAGAAGGCTCAATGCCAAGCGCTTCAGGGCTTACTATGTTCCAGTTAAATACATTTTCATTTATTAATAGATTACCTTCGCTAATAATGAAGTTTTTATTTATCGAAACTATATTTTCATTTATATTTTTTCCTTCAGTTAATAGAATAGTAAATTCATCAAAGCTATAAAGACTACCTTCTTTAGCATTTGTAATATTACCACTTAACTCAAATTGAAATCTGTCAGCTCCATTGATCGTAATCTTTGTATTATTTGAAATTGTGATTTGTAGAGCATCTTTAGTAATTTTGGTTTGTATGAAGTTTATATCATCAACTAATTGAATAGTATTTTTTCCGTTAGTATCGATAATAGTAATATCGGAATTTGGCCTTAAGCCTTTTGAAATTATATATATATCATCACCACTTAAGCCTCTGTAAATATCAGAAGATTTTGCAACAACGATATCATTTCCATAACTATAATTAAGCGTCATAACATTTAAGGAATAATCCACTCACCATTTAAGATTCCATTACTATTATTATATTTTGCACGAATATTGGCTTTGTGGTTTAAATATAGGATTTCTATTGATTTTATATCGCATTGTATTGCCGTAAAATTATTAAAACCAATTAAATTACTCTCGTTATCCTCATCAAATTTTACTTCATCTAATGATTCAATTTTATCCCCTGGGGATTTTGATACACGATAACATTCCCTGCTCATAGGGTACATTTTTTTCCAAATATCTATTAATATTTCTTGGTCTTCTATTGCGAATGCATCAGCATCAATTCTTATTTGTAGTTTAGCTTTTTTATCATAGCCAATAAGACAAATAGCTTTATTATTTTTTATATCTTTTATTTTTGAGGATCTTTTATCCGTATGAAATCTTATAGTTAAATTCTCAATAGAAAAATCTCGTAAAACAACATTTCTTGTATTAGGTTCATTTTTATTATCAACAGTAACAAGATTTAGAAGATGGAGATCATCATTTCTTTTTTTAACAGCCCTTTTTAATTTATTTAAAGCATTCTCGAGAGCAAGCTCAAGGCTGTCGCTTTCTCTTATTTTTTCAATTATTTCTATACTCATCTTCTTCTCTGATTTTTTATAAATCTTCTTATATCAACAACATTAATATAATTTTCATGACTTACTCTTATAAACCCTTGGCTTTCGCCCATGGTTATTTCTTTAAAACATTTTTGATCTTCTTTTTGAAGGCTTAAGTTATGACGAATTACCTCTTCTTTGAGATCTTCGGGTAAATCTTTTCTGATTACATGCGGACCATTCATAATTTGATTTGATAACCATATTACTCTTAACTCACTCATATCAAGTAAGCCTTTTTTGATCATATTCCTCAACATACCTCGCGAATAGCCCTCTTTAACATCACCTTGACCAGAAACCCATGTAGCCCCTGCATCATATTGTTTATTTAAAACAGAAATAACAGCTTGTTCATGTCCACCAGCAAAACCTGTACGACTAAAAAAATCTGAAGGATTAACACCCATTTGATACAACTCAAAAGTTGGAACCAGATAACCTGAAGTTGTATTTGGGTCTGACCAAGCCATAGCTTTTCCTTTTAAACCTTCTATTGAATAAATATCTGAATCTGATCTCACATAAATAGCTGACTTATAACCTTCAGATCCATCGCTTTCTTTGACTGTTATTACTGGTTCTATTGCCTCAGGATCGTCAATAAACATTGCTGCATATGCTGAAGGTCCAACGCTAGCATAGTCAATAGTTTTTCCTAGTAAACCATGAATAATACCTGCAACATCCGATGCTGGATAAAATTTAACTGGAATATTTAATTTATTTTCTAAATATACTCTCCAGCACTCATAATTTTTTAATCTATCAGCCTCGTTTTCGCCTCCAGATAATCCAATTTTAAATTCTTCAATATTATTTCTCCAGCCTGAAAATGACTTCGGGGCAAGAAAAAACTGGAAAACGAGAATAAAAATTATCAAAAAATTAAAGCGAAAATGCATTTTATCTCCAATGAAAACAGTATCTTAATACTATATATAGAAAAATTTATTTTAAATGTAATCTAAATTTCTTGTGTAACTAATACTTTATCATTAAACTTTTTTATGGAGAACAATTTAATAATAATAATAATAATAATAAAAAGATACATTTCTCTCTTTTTTTTATTAAACAAAAAGGGGGAAGTTAATGAAATTCTCAAAATCATTTATCATTATAATACCAATAATTGTACTATTTTTTTCTTATCCTGCTCAGTCACAAGATCAAGATATTGAAGAGGTAATAGTTTATGGAAAAGCAATTAAAGAAAGCCAACAAGCGGCAATCGAAGCTAAAAGATCTGCACCAAATCTAGCTGAAGTAATTTCGGCAGATGCAATAGGAAGGTTTCCAGATGTGAATTTATCTGACTCACTTGGTCGATTACCTGGAATATCAATCGAAAGAGATCAAGGGCAAGCTAGATATGTTAGCTTTCGTGGGACACCAAAAAGATATACTACAACTGCCTTTAATGGCATTAATATTCCTGGTGTAGAAAATGGTCGAATTCCTAGATTTGACTCTTACCCTACTGTGATTACATCTCAAGTGGTAGCTAATAAAGCTATTACCTCTGATATGCCTGGGGAATCAATTTCAGGATTTATTAATATTAAAACATTTAAACCTTCAGATGTAGATGGCTGGTCTTTTGCAGCTGAAATTGGTAGAGGCGAGCAAGATCAGGGTAGTGGTGATATTAGTAAAGAAAATTTAAGAACTTCTTATTCTAATGATGATTTTGGTTTTGTGGTATATGGATCAAGCAGCAATGTTAATCAGATCACTGATAATCGTGAACCTACTTATGGTGGCACGAAAGGCGCTCAAACTCCAAATAGAATAGATTTTAGAAGCTATAAGGTTGAAAGAGAGAGCGAAGCTTTTGGTGGAACATTTGAGAAATATCTCCAAAATGGAGGTAGAATATTTTTAACATCTCTTAATACAGAGTTTACAGATAATGAAGAAAGAAACGACTTCCGCGTATATGTAAGCGATGGGACTCCAACAACTGGTTCAGGTTTTACGGGTAGTGCAAGAAGACTTTTTAACGATGCTACATATATAAATGAAACAGAAATGCTAACATTAGGAGTAGAAACACCTATTGGCGAGTGGGATGTTGAAGTTCAAGTAAGTAAAATTGATACTACTTTTGATACATATATGCCAATTGGTTATTTTATTGGTGGCGGTCAATTAACGAATCTTTCTTATGATATTTCTGATCCACAAAATCCTATTGTTAATTTTGATGGAACCTATCGTGATGTTGATTATGGTACTACGCTTCTTGTCGATGCAATTGGTGGTCTTTATACCGAAACCGATCAATTTAAAGTAGATATAAGTAGAGATAATAATAGAGGTCAATTAAAGTTTGGCTTTCAGTATGATGATAGGGTGGCTACAGGTGGTGGAGCAACTCTCGCTACAATTTCAGTTTCAGGCGGATATCCGACCGATGTATGTAATCCGAAAGATTTCAGGCTTGGTAATTTTGCAACTTCTAGGAATAACGATGTTGGCGCCTTCTATACTGATAACCCTGCATTAAATGATTGTTTAAATACTGTTAGACCCCCTCGCTCAGATTTTCCTGATGATGAGAAAATTAATATTGAGGAAACTTTAATGGCAGCATATATCATGCAAACTTTTGATATGGAATGGGGTAGCATTATTGCTGGACTTCGTATTGAAGATACAGAATACCAAACTGTAGGCTATAGACTAGCTACTATCAGTGGTGATATAGGTTATGAAAATATAGCAGCAGGAGCTAAAGAAGAATTAAATGTAAAAAGAACCTATACAAATTATCTACCTAGCGTTCACTTAAATTATGATTTAGCTGAGGATAAGAAACTTCGTCTATCATACTCAACTGGTATTAGCCGTCCATCATATATTGAATCAAGAGCCGCAGCTTCAATAAATTCGATAAGTCAATCAATTGCAGGTGGGAATCCATTCCTTAAAGAAGAAGAGTCATGGGGATTAGATGCTTCTTTTGAATGGTATTACGCGGATGCAAGCCTCTTTTCTATTACATTATTTCACCGTGAAATTGATAATGTAATATCTGAATCTAATCAAAAAGTTGATGGAAGCCTTTATGATGACACTGCTGAACCTGGTGAATTATGGGATCTAGCAGCTTTTGGGAATGGAAAAGATGGTCAGCTTCAAGGTCTAGAAGTTTCTTTTGTTGGAAGATTGGATAATTATATTGAAGGATTTTTCTCAGGATTTGGAGCATCCTTAAATATTGGTATAATTGATTCAGAATATACAACACCTGAGGGCTTAGCATTTAATCTGCCGGGTCAATCTGATACAAATTATAATGCCTCAATATTCTATGAAGATAAGGGTTTCTCTGCACGAATAACTTACCGTTATAGAAGCGAATGGCTGGATGAAACAGAAACAGGGGCTGTATTTGGTCTTGATGGAGGTGTTTATTGGGCACCTCAAATGCGTCTTGATGCATCTATAAGATATGATCTAGAGGAATTGACTGGTCAAAAAGCATCTATCTTTGTTGATTTTAATAATATCTCAGATGAATCAGATATGCGTTACACATCTGCTCCTTGGAATGTAAACCAAGTGGAGTCTTTTGGAAGAGCCTTTACTGCAGGACTGCGTTACGCATTCTAAATATTAGAAAACTCTTATTAAAACCCCTATTTATTGATTTTATAGGGGTTTTATTTTACAAATTTTAAGCGAGGTAATCATGAAAATATTAAAATACTTAATTGCGATTGTTATCCTAGTTGGCGTTATCTTTTTCATATCGGGTGAAAAAGAAATAGCCTCTTTAGAAAGGCCTATTCCTGCTAATCTTTCAGAAAACTTAAGAGAAGATACTAGGAAACTTCCTTTTACAGGTGCTCATAATTTTAGAGACCTAGGTGGTTATAAAACTTCGGATGGAAAAACTGTTAAATGGGGAAAAGTTTATCGATCAGATAACCTCCATTCACTTACTGATGAAGATGTTAAATATATGGAAAGACTAAATATAAAGTCTGTAGTTGATTTTCGTTCCGATGAAGAAAGAGAAGATGAACCAGATAGACTAACGCCAAATATGACCCAAATATTATTACCTATTCTATTTCGACCGAAGGAAATAGACGATGGTACAACAAAGGATCTTATAAAAGATTTAACTTTTGGAAATCTTGATGCCACAAACTTACTATATGATTTTAATATAGCCATAGTTAAACAATTCACTGAAGAATATAAAACATTTTTCCGTCATATAGTTGATAATAATGCTGAACCTTTAGTGCTTCATTGTACTGCTGGAAAAGATAGAGCAGGTTTTGCTAGTGCAATGGTATTATCCATACTTGGAGTACCTAGAGAAAAAGTTATCGAGGATTATTTGCTGACTAATACATATGTTAAAGATCATGTTGATAGTGAAATGTTAGAAATTGAATTAAAAACTTTTTTCCAAGCAGATACTGATAATTTACGAAAAATAAACTTAGTTGAAGAAAGATATATTCAAGCTGCCTTCGATACTATAGATAGCCACTGGGGAGGAATGGACCAATATATTTCTGAAGGTCTAAATCTTACAGAAGAAGATATTGGTAAAATAAGAAATTATTATCTTGAATAAATATATTTCTAACTTTTAAATAAAAGAAATAACCCTAATTAATAGTTAAAATATATATGAAGCCATTCAAATTAAATATTGAAAATGACATTCTTGAAGGAATTTCCAATAGATTAAAGACATCAAGGTTGCCTAAAGATTTTGGTAACTCAAATTGGAGTTATGGTACAGAGAGAAACTATCTTGAAAATTTATTAGAGTATTGGATATCTGATTATGACTGGAAAAAAACTGAAAAAGAAATAAATTCATTTCCAAATTTTATTTGTGAAATTAATAATATTCCAATTCATTTCATTCACATAAAAAGTTCAAATAAAAATTCAAAGCCAATTATTCTTACTCATGGTTGGCCTTGGACCTTTTGGGACTATAAAAAAATAATTAGACCTCTTACCAACCCAGAAGAATATGGTGGTAAAAAAGAAGACTCTTTTGATGTTGTAGTACCATCACTTCCAGGTTTTGGTTTTTCTACACCATTAAAAGAAACAGGTATCAATTTTTCTAATACAGCGGATTTATGGGTATCACTGATGCAAGATATATTGGGATATGATAAATTTTTTGCACATGGTGGAGATTGGGGCGGCTTAGTAACGCTACAACTTGGACATAAATATTCTAAAATAGTTCCTGCAGTGCATACACATACAATAATAAATTTAGATTTCTTTGATAGCCCACCTCCAAATGAAGAAGATTTTGCTGAAAATGAAAAAAATTTCTATCTTCAAAATTTAAAATTTTGGGAAGAAGGTCATGGTTATTTTCAAATACAAGCGACTAAACCGCAAACTTTATCATATGCAATAAATGATTCACCTATTGGACTATGTGCGTGGCTTATTGAAAAAAGAAGAGATTGGAGTGATTGTAATGGTGATATAGAAAGTAAATTTACTAAAGATGATCTAATTAATACAACAATGATTTATTGGTTATCTGAAACTTTCGGAACATCTGCACGATATTATTACGAAGCTGCTCACAATTTATGGAAGCCCTCTCATGATAGGTCTCCTATGGTAGAAAGTGCAACTGGTTTTAGTATATTTGAAGGGGATATCATTTTTAGACCAAAGAAACTCATGGAAAAAGCAAATAATTTAAAGCATTGGAATATGTTCAAAAATGGCGGTCACTTTGCACCAATGGAACAACCAGAAATTATAATTAACGAAATCAGAAAATTTTTTAATGAATACAGGTCTCTAATATAAGGAAAAATTATGAAGCGATTAAATAATAAAGTAGCAATTGTTACTGGTGGTGCATCAAATCCAGGCCTTGGACATTCAACAATTCATAAGTTTGCAGAAGAAGGTGCAAAAATTGTTGTGACAGATATTGATGTTGAAGGTGGAGAAAAAACAGTATCTGAGGTTAAAGAAAAAGGTGGTGAAGCCATTTTTATAAAGCAAGATGTTGTTTCAGCAGAAGATTGGGAAAATGTTGTAGATGCTTCGATATCAGAATTTAGTAAAATTGATATATTGGTCAATAATGCTGGAATTGCATTAATAGGTCCTTTCGAAGAATTTTCTGAAGATCAATGGGATCAACAAATCAATGTGAATTTGAAATCTGTTTTTCTTGGTTGCAAGGCTGTTATACCTGAGATGAAAAAAAATAACTCGGGCTCAATAATTAATCTTTCATCAATAGCCGGTTTAGTAGGTCTTCAAGGATGTGCAGCTTATAATGCGAGTAAAGGAGGAGTTAGATTACTAACCAAATCAATCGCTATTGAATATGGGCCCAACAAAATAAGATGTAATTCTATTCATCCTGGTTTTATGGCCACAAATATGAATGATCCAAAAAAAATTGCAGAGCGTGGAAGAGATTTTGAAGCAATTATTGAAACAATTCCTCTAAAATCCATGGGAACTGCGGAAGACATTGCTAATTGTGCTCTGTATCTAGCCTCAGATGAGTCATCATATGTTACAGGAAGTGAGTATGTTGTCGATGGTGGTTGGACAACTCGTTAATTCTAAATTTACTCTTTTAAAACCTCATAAGATAAATCATCCATAGTATGTTTACCTCTATAAGTTAGACTTTCAAATAATTCATTTGGATCTGAACCGCTAAAGTCACCCGTTCTACTCCAATCGTAAATATATTGTCTGAGAGTTATCCGCCAGTCACCGTCTCTACACTCATAATGATCAATGTAACGACCTGCTACTAAATATTCTGAGCCTGCCATTGCTAAAAAAGCAAGAACATAGATTTCACCTTTTCCTTTGTTATTGTCAGAGTCTATATCATAATACTCATTAACTACTGTATGAGTTGTATAATCCATACCAGCTTGACCATCTACAACAGTTTTACAGAATTCTTCGTAGTGACCGTCATAACTTCCATATCTGACTTCGGCATCATCATGAAAAGCAGACTTTAACAATTCTAAATCTGATCTATCAACACCCCTAGAATAACATGTTGCAGCTTTTCTAACAGCTTGCTCAGCTAATAAATCATTCACACTTTTTACTTTTGCCATTTTCCCCTCATTAAGTTTATTCTTTATTAAAAACTATTAATTATTTGTACTCAAGGTTTATTAAGGAAAAGAAAATGGATATACCGAATTGGTTAGAGATTTTAGCTCTATTAACAGGAACATTATTGCCAGCACCGCTATTATCATCGCCGTCAATGAAGTTTAGATTCATAGGGTTTAACATCATGATTGTTGGAAATATATGTGCTTTTATTGCTCAATATGCTGCAGGTCTTCACATATTGAGTATGGCATGTTTATTTTGGATAGTAATGTCTGTGAGAGGCGTCTACACAAATAGACTATATATAGAAGAAAATTAGAGAATTAACTTATTCTTTTTATTGAATTTCTAATATTTGCTTTAAATGAGCTTGATGATATTAAATCTAAAATAAATTGTTTGTTTAATAAATTTTCATCTTCGAGGTAATTTTTAACACTTTCGCGAAATTCAAAATCACACTCAGAGTTAATTTCTTTAGAATAATAAAAGAGTTTATTTAATTTTTTCTTGGTATCTATAATTTCATTATAATAGATTCCCAATTCATCTTCAGAAGGTTTATATACATCAGTTTTAGCATCATTGTTATAAAGTTCTTTCATAATACTGCCATCAGCATAACAAGAGATAAATTCACCCTGTTTTTTATCTTTTAGAAAAAGACCTTTTGATGATTTTTTTCCATCATTTAAGATTCCAGGACCATGCCTAGTATTAAATTTAAATCTTCCATAATATTCTTTAGTATTCACTTTATGATATGCATAGCCATGTATATTATTTTTAAAAGTCTCACCTATAAATAAAAAATCATCATTACCATGATTATTAATTTGTGCCCCCGTTTTTTGCCCATCACTATCAAGACTTGAAAAAATATATGATCCAGTTTTTTTAAAAGTGGCTGTTGGATCAAAATAGAATTCAAAACCAGAATTTTTATCTTCAAAATAAGAAGTATAGTTATATGAAAACGAGTTATCATGGGTAATATATTTAATAGTGATTGAATCACCATGAAGATAATCGTCTACGACACCGGAAATCCCAACATCAAGACCATTATTAATATTATCATATATATATATATTTAGAAGAACCCCTTGTACTAAAGAATCTTTTGCATTGTAAACAGAATAGTGAGTGCCTTTTTTATCTCTGCGTATAGTTAATGTTAAACCAGATACATAATCATTTTTGAAATTTGAAAAACTAATTTTCTTATTATCATTTTCTTCATAGATGACAGAAAAACCATTACCATAGAAGGTTCCGCAAACAAAGCTTCCAAACTGTATCATATTTTTAAATTTAGCTTTTCCTTTGCCAGTTAAACAGCCGTCTTTCCACTCTCCTTCAAAGATAAAATTTCTATTTATCTTTTGTCTTCCATAGCAATCATTATAATTTCCTCTTTTACATTTCTCTTTATTCGATAAAACTTTAAGATTTTTAAAAGCTGTATTTTGTTTTTTATCTAATTCAATAACATCTTTTATTGTATAATTCTTATTCGAGACAATTGGTTGCATCTCAAAAAAACCACTCTTAATTAAGGCCTGAATAGGGTCAGATAAAAAATCAATCATATGTTCTTTGTTGTTAAAATAATTTAAATAATTCCTTGTATCATCATCAAGAATTAATGCTTTTGAATTGTTTAAACAAAATTTTTCATTATATAGAAATATTGGATTATCTTTATTGGTTGAAAAATATTTACACCATTCAGAAGAAGCTTTTGAAAAAGCTTTTTCAAAAGACATTTCGCTAGATTCAACATTAGAAGATAAAAATAAAACCAATAAAAAGAACTGACATTTTATAATTTTTTGAGCCAACTTCATTTTATTGTCTTTGCCCATGTATGTAGGTATCAACCCTTCCATCAATATAGACCTTGCCGTTAAAAATATAATTTCCTGAAAAAATTCCTTTACTTCTTAGTGTTCCGTCCAAATAGAAAGTCTCTCCATTTACCATTTGATCATTAATGTAGAACCCCTCTTCTTCATATGGAGAATATTTATTTTTTACAGGACAATCATATGCTTTATTTTGTCCATGTCTTTTCCCATTTATATAATAACCCGTATGACTACATTGAGTTTTGTCTTGATTCTTAAGATCAGCATACCCATGAACTTTATCATTTCTCAAAGAACCTTCAATTTTTAAACCATTCACAAGTTGAAACATTTGACCTGAACCTTTACCAAATATCGTATTGCCTTTGATAACATCATCACCACATTTATAGTCTAAATAACCATGCCTAAAATCGTATAGATATCGAATTTTATTAATACAATTTCTTTTTGTCTTATGCACAAATTTCATATCTCCGTGCCTTAAGCCGTCTTTATAAAACCCATATACTATATACTCATCTCCAGCATCCATTTTGCCAATACCGTTAGGTAAGTCATAGAGCCATTCCCCTTCATAGTATCCAAGGGCATCATCTGTATAAATATCTGAATTATTTTTTTTTCCAAAACATTTGTGATAGTAATTTTTTGGATCCTCTAATTGAGAGCATAAAGGTAAATCCGACTTAAAATTATCGAATTCATCGAATCCTATGCCATAGAGTGGATTACAAAAAAATAAAATAAGAAAAAAAATAAAAGACATATCTATTTTTATCAAATTCATAACAAATTTATCTAACTATAATTGAATCCTCATTCCAGGGTGTTAATTTTTCAGAATTTTCATTTTGGAAGGCTTCAGGTAATTCTTCTACCATATGATAAGTCGCCGCAAGACGACCAAAACCAACAAACCAAGCTACAGTAATAGATAACTCTACAACTTCTGCTTCAGAAAAATATTTTCGTAAATTTTCGTAAACAGAGTCATCAATAGCTAAATGATTAGTTGCAAAGAGTTCTCCATATTCTATTGCCACTTTCTCAGCATCACTTAAATCCTCAGCTTCCTGCGGCTTTTCTAATGAGCAAACGAGATTCTCATCAATACCAGCATCAACGCCGTCCTGATATCGAATAGCCATACAACTTCTGCATTGGTTATGAAAAGCTACTCTTAATCTAACTAACTCAACCAATCTATCAGGTAATGATCTATGCGATTTTATGGCTCCGCCAAATGCAACTAAACCTTTTGAAATTTCTGGAGAATGTGCAAACATTCTCATAATACCTTGCTCTAATGCTGTGCCACTATCTGCGGCTGTCATTTCCCTTAAGTCATTATCCCATTCATCTAATTTAAGTTTCTTGATTCTTGACATTTGTTTTCTCCTAACAAAATTATCATATCCGAGTTTTTACAATTATCTATAAAATTTATAATTTTTGATCAGCTTCTTTTGTTCCAGATATCACCATTGGTATACTGATTACAATAATTACCATCGCAACCCATCCAACGAGAGAGAAACCTCCAAAATCTGAAATATAACCCATTACCATAGGACCAATAGCTCCACCCATAGTAACAAAAGCTGGATGCGCTGCGGCTAATCTTCCTGTTGAGTCTAAATTTGCCATTCCACCAAGAAAAAATGGGGTCCACATGATTGGCAATAATCCAAATATTGGTAGAAAAATATAAAAAATAAGAGGACTCCATGCGTTAGCAACAAAAAATGACCCTATTACCATTAACGCAAGGAAAAAAATACTTGGTTTCATACTCCCAAACCTACTACCAATAAATCCTGCTATCAGAGGGCCAATTATAGTTAGCAAGCCACCTAAGGCGAAAACATTACCCATAGTGATTACTGATATATCTAAACCTGCACCAATTCTCTCAGAAAAAGTTAGTAATCCTCCATGAGCGAAAAATGCAAAGGCTACTCCGAACATAGCTATCCACCCAAGTTTTCCTTTATAGGGCTTAAGTGTAGTCTTTTCTTCAGCTGAATCCTTTTCGAAAGAAATGAATAAAATAAATAAAAATGCAAGCAAAGAAAAAATCAAATGAATAAAATAAGCTCCATCCATTCCATAAATAGAAATTATTCTTGGAATAACCAAACTTAATAGTACTCCAGCTGCACCTACACCTGAATTTAAGAAAGCAAATGTCATTTGAGCATTTTGAGCTTTAGCTATAGTTGCCATGATAGTAGCAACTATCGCTCCAGAGCCTATTCCAGAAATAATCCTTGCAATAAAAACTGTATTTAAATCTGGGGCATATATCGTTAGTGAATGACCTAAGGCAACAATAATCGCAGCCAAAATAAAAACTAAACGCCGATTTATTCGATGAGTATTACGAGCAATTAAAATAGAAACAATTGAAATAGAAAATAATTCAAGTGTTGCTATTGTTCCAATTTCTCCCCTAGTTGAATTTACAAATTCATCAGCAACAGCGCCAATAAGAAATGCCATTGTGAATGGTGCACTAAATGCAGATAACAAAAGACCAATAAGGCCTATTTGTTCTTTTGGGCCAATTGTAGGCTTTTGATCTAAAGTTTCAGACATAAGTTTTTAATTTGAAATTAATTACATTCTTTCAATAATTATAGCTGGTGCCATTCCACCTGCAGCACACATTGTAACTAGACCAAACTGTGCATCTCTTCTTTCAAGTTCATCAACAATTGTATTAACTAGAATCGAACCTGTAGCGCCAATTGGATGTCCTAAAGCCATAGCTCCACCATTAACATTAATTTTTTCTCTATCAACATCCAAGTCTCTGATAAATTTTTCAGTTACAACAGAGAAAGCTTCATTCACCTCAAAAAGATCTATGTCTTTTAGGGTTAAACCAGCTTTATCTAAAACTTTCTTAGCAGCAGGTACAGGGGCATTTAACATGAGAGTTGGTGAGTCCCCCATATTTGCCATAGCTTTAACTTTAGCACGCGGCTTCATGCCATTTGCTTTTGCATAATCAGGAGATGTTAAGAGAAGAGCAGCTGCTCCATCTACTACACCAGAACTATTACCTGCATGATGAACATGATTAATTTCTAAATCAGGATATTTTTGTAAAACAAGCTTTCTAAAAGTTGTACCATCTTCATCAAGAGGATAATCAGCAAGAGATTCAAAAGAAGCCTTTAACTCTGATAACCCTTCAAGAGTTGTATTTGGTCTTGGAAATTCCTCATGATCTAAAGCTAGAGATCCATCTTCTTTGTAAACAGGAACAAGAGATTTATCAAAATGTCCGCCTTCTAATGCTTTCGCAGCATTTTCTTGACTAACCAATGCTAGCTTATCAACATCTTCACGATTTATATTTTCTAAAGTTGCTATAGCATCAGCACAAACGCCTTGGTGAGGTTGAGGATGAACGCTTCTTAATCTTTCATTTCCGCTATCCATGAAAGGTGATGAATTACTTCCGCCTTGACCATATGTTGACATCATTTCAGTACCACCAGCAATAACAAGATCTTCCATACCAGACATAACACTACTAGCAGCAATATTAACACTAGTAATGCCCGAACCACAAAATCTATCTAAAGTTACTGCGCTAGCCTTAATATCATATCCTGCATCAAGAGCAGCCATTCTTCCTAAATCTCCACCTTGTTGACCTCTTTGAGAACTCGTTCCCCAAATAATGTCATCAACTTCCGCAGTATTAAGATCATTTCTTTCAGCAAGAGCTTTTAAAACAGTAGCACCAAGGTGTTGAGGATGAATTCCAGACAGAGCACCCTTTCCTGGTTTTCCTATGCCTCTCGGCGTTCTACACCCATCAATAATCCATGCTTCAGTCATATTACTCCCCTTTTTTTCTCATATTAAAAAAACATAATTACAATATAGAAAACAATTATTTAGTCTATAAATAATTAGTTTGCCATATTTTCTTCATATTGTAGGCTTTAAATAATAATTTTAAGAAAGAAATTAATGGAATTTTACTTACCAATTGCTGAAATGTCTATCAATCCAATAGGCTTCCTTATTTTAGGAATAATTGTTGGTACATTATCAGGAACATTTGGTGTCGGTGGTGGTTTCTTAATGACGCCATTGTTAATTTTCTTAGGCATACCTCCTGCAATTGCTGTGGCATCAGAAGCAAATCATATTGTTGGGTCATCATTATCTGGAACAATTGGACATCTCAGAAGAAAAGCAGTTGATATCAGAATGGGGAATGTATTGCTTTCTGGCGGAATATTAGGATCATTTCTTGGAATTTATATTTTTAATTCTCTTAAACAGGTTGGGCTTGTGGACCTACTTATTACTTCATCTTACTTTCTATTTTTAACCGCTATTGGAATTTTTATGCTTTATGAAAGTTTAGATAGTTTAGGTTACTTTGGACATAAGAAGAGGTCGAAATATTATCACCATTCATGGATAATGGGCTTACCTCTTAAAATAAGATTTAGAAGATCAGGTTTATACATATCACTTATACCTCCATATATTATTGGCTTTGTAGTAGGCGTTCTCTCATCAATAATGGGTGTCGGAGGCGGCTTTATAATAATTCCCGCAATGATTTATATATTAAGAATGCCAACTAATGTTGTTGTTGGTACATCACTTTATCAAATAATATTTATAACATCTTTTGTTACTATTTTACATGCTTCAACAAATCAATCCGTTGATATAATTCTTGCATTAATATTGCTATTAGGTGGAGCTATTGGAGCACAAATTGGTGTTAGGTTAAGTGGTAAATTGAATGGTGCTTGGCTTAGAATAGCTCTTTCAATTCTGGTTTTAGCTGTTGGATTAATTATGGCTTCTGAATTAATTATTAAGCCTGATAATGTAATTAAAATTATATCTGGGAGTAATTTATAATGATTAAAAAATTACTCATATCTATATTTAGTATTTTTATCTTAATGGGTCAAATGCCTCCA
>CACLNZ010000012.1 GCA_902608415.1 uncultured PS1 clade bacterium | reverse complement strand
GTAAATCTTCATCTTTTACAACCTGCCAAATTAAACCCCAATCATATGCTTGCTTTGCATCTAAATCATCCCCAAGTAAAGCTAGACCATTTGCTTTTGCTCTTCCAATTAAATTAGGAACTAGCCAAGAAGCTCCAACATCAGGAATTATGCCTAGTTGAGGTCCAAAAACTAGTTTAAATTTAGCTTTTTCAGAGGCAATTACTATATCTCCGCATAGAGCAAGCCCAACACCACCACCAGCAGCTATGCCATTTATTGCATTTATTACAGGTTTTTTTGAATTAACAATTTTTCTAACTAGAGGGTTGAACCCAATCTCCATAGCATTAGCTGTTGCTTTTCCAGCAGACCAACCATCTTCCGTTGGCCAACCTCCATTTGCGAGATCAGCTCCTGCACAAAAACCTCTTCCATTTCCTGTGAGTATAATAGATCTAATAGAATCATTCTTTTCGCATTCATCTATAGAGCTATAAAGGCTATCAACTAATGTCTTGTTAAGGCTATTTAATGTGTCAGGCCTATTTAATTTTATTAAACATATTTCTTGATCAATTATTTCACTTGTAATTACATCGGTCATTCTGTTTTCCTCGAATTAATTTTATTAAATACATTTACAAATGTATCAGATGATTGTGATCCTGTTACAATCATATTATCTTCTAAAATATATGTTGGAACCCCTGCAATACCAAGATCTCTATAAGACCATTCTTCTAACTCAATTTTCTTCACATCAATATCGGTATCTAAATCTTTTTTAATCTTCTCTGAATTAAGGTTAAGTTTTTTAGAAATATTAACTAACTCTTCATTATCTCCAATATCTTTACCTTCAGTAAAATATGAGTAAAACAATAATTCCAGGGCTTCATTTTGTTTGTTATCTTTTTCTGCCCATTTTAAGATTCTATGACTATTTAAAGTATTTGGTGTTTTAACTATTTTTTCATAGTTGAAGTCTATACCTACACGTTTTCCTGCTTCTTTAATTTTGTTTCCAACCTCTTTAGCGGTATCTTCACCGAATTTTCTATCAATATATCTTTTTCTATCAACACCATTTATGGGCATTGTTGGGTCAAGCTGAAAAGGTTTATATGAAATATTAAATTCAATATTATTTAATTTGTTAATAGCTGTTTCTAATTCTTTTTTGCCTATGTAACACCATGGGCATATAGTATCTGAAATTACTTTTATATTTATCATAATATCTTAATTTATATAATAACTTGTAAAGTTTAGAATCGAAAGGCATAACTGTCTAGGATAGAAAGATGTCATATTTAGTAGATACACATTGTCATTTAATATTTAAAGATTTTAGAGAAGATCTAGATTCTGTAATAAACAATGCTTTTAATTCAGGTGTAAAAGGAATGTTAGTTATTTCCACACAGGAAGAAGAGTTTAATCCTTTGATTAACCTAACTCAAAAATATAGTAATATTTTTTGTTCCATTGGTATTCATCCACATTCGGCACATTTACATAGCGATATAAGTGAAGAATTAATTATTAAATTTGCTAATAATGATAGAGTTATAGGAATAGGGGAGACTGGTCTTGATTTCTACTATGAGAACTCCGAAAAAGATATTCAAATTCAATTATTTAAAAGACATATTAATGCTTCGAGAGAAACACAGCTTCCGATTATTATTCATACTAGAGATGCAGATGATGTAACAATTGATATACTTAAGAAAGAGAGCAAAAAAGGGTCTTTTCCCGGTGTAATTCATTGTTTTACAGCTGGTCCAGAATTAGCAAAAGCAGCACTGGATCTAGGTTTTTATATATCTTTATCTGGTATAGTTACTTTTAAGAATGCTGAGGAATTAAGAGAAACCATAAAAGATATTCCTTTAGAGAGAATCTTAGTTGAAACTGACTCACCTTATTTATCTCCAGAACCTGTAAGGGGAGGTAGAAATGAACCTGCTAATGTTGTCTATACTGCAAATTATTTAGCTGATTTTTATGATATTGATAAACAATCTTTCTATGAAAAAACTACAGATAATTTTCTTAAATTATTTAATAAAGCTAAAATTATCAATGAATAGTGTTATAAAAACAACAATTCTTGGCTGTGGATCATCAGGAGGTGTTCCTAGAATTGACGGTGATTGGGGTGTTTGTGATCCAAATAATGTTAAAAACATCAGATCTAGATGCTCAATACTTGTTGAAAGAGTAACAAATGATAAGAAAACCGTTGTTTTAATAGATACTTCTCCAGATATGAGGCAACAATTATTAAAAGCTGGTGTAACAAATTTAGATGCAGTTTTATATACACATGATCACGCTGATCAATCTGGTGGAATAGATGATTTAAGAGTATTTGCTCTAAGAAAAAGAGAAAGAGTAAATGTTTATCTCGATAAAGATACAGCATCAAGATTAATACCAAGATTTAATTATTGTTTTAAAAGTGGCGAAAAACATGGATATCCATCAATATTGTCTGAAAATATAATTGATCCATATAAAGAATTAATAATTAGCGGTCCTGGTGGAGAAATATCATTTACTCCATTTTTACAACATCATGGCTCTATTTTTTCATTAGGATTCAAATATAATAATATAGCATATTCAAGTGATGTTGTAGATTTTCCAGATAAATCACTAAATTACTTATCTAATTTAGATTATTGGATAGTTGATGCTCTTAGAGTTACTCCACATCCAACACATGCTCATTTAGATAAAACATTACAATGGGTAAAAGATTTTAATTGTAAAAATGCATTATTAACAAATATGCATATTGATTTAGATTATGAACAGCTATCTAATGAATTACCAAGTAATATTAAGCCTTGTTATGATGGCTATAGCTTTAGTATTGATATTTAGAAAAGATTATACATAATATATATTATGCGCAAATGATACAACTTATAATAAAAAGATTAGCAATAGCTATACCTACCCTAATAATAATAATTGCTTTCGTTTTTGGCTTAATGAGAGTTGCTCCAGGCGGTCCTTTTACTAATGAAAGAGCTTTACCCCCTGAAATTGAACAAAAAATTAATGAAGCTTATGATCTTGATAAGCCATTAATTCACCAATTTGGTATTTATTTATCTAAAATAGCAAAAGGTGACTTAGGTCCTTCCTATAAATATAAGGATTTTACTGTTAATGAGTTAATTTTAAGTGGTTTTCCTATTAGTTTAACTCTTGGAGTTTCTGCTATCATTATATCACTCTTTTTAGGTAGTTTATTAGGAATTATTGCTGCCATAAAAAGAAATACTATATTTGATTATACTGTAATGGGAGTTTCTCTTATTGGTATTTGTGTTCCTAGTTTTGTTTTAGCGCCTATTTTATCATTATTTTTCGGTCTTTATTTAGGTTTACTCCCAATATCTGGGTGGAATGGAGGTAATATTTATAATCTTATTTTACCTGTTGTTTCACTTTCCTTACCCCAGATAGCTATTATTTCAAGGATGATGAGATCCAGCACAATTGAAACCTTAAATTCAAATTTTATACGTACCGCTAGAGCCAAAGGAATGCCTAAAAGAAGAATTATTACTAAACATGTTATAAGATCATCAATACTTCCTATAATTGATTATTTAGCTCCCGCAACAGCAGGTTTGATGACTGGGTCTATTATAATTGAACAAATATTTGGACTTCCTGGAATAGGAAGATATTTTGTTGTTGGGGCTCTTCAAAGAGATTACACCCTTGTAAGCGGTGTTATGATTTTATATGCATCTTTACTTATGCTCCTAATCCTTTTGTCAGATATATTAAGAGGAGTTCTTGATCCAAGAGTTAAAATTAAATGAATATAAAGAATTATAGCAAAGATGATTTGGATAATATTCTATCTATAAAAGGTAATTCTTTATACTCCGATGCCTTTAAGAGATTACTTAAAAACAAAGCATCATTAGTAAGTTTAATTATTTTATTACTTATCACCCTCCTCTCTATTTTTGGACCATATTTACTTCAATATGATTTTTATGAAACTGATTGGAATTCTATTTATCTCGCTCCAAGTATAGAAAGCCGTCATTATTTTGGAACAGATGGAAATGGAAGAGACCTGTTGGTAAGAATTCTTTATGGAGGAAGATTAAGTCTATCAATTGGCATTATTGCAACTCTTGTAAGTGTTCTTATAGGTGTAACTTATGGGACTATTGCCGGTTATTTTGGTGGCAAATTAGATACAATAATGATGAGAATTGTAGAAATACTATATTCTATGCCATATCTTATATTTGTAATTATTTTAATGGTTATCTTTGGAAGAAATATATACCTATTGTTTTTAGCTATTGGTGCAGTTGAATGGTTAACTATGGCCAGAATTGTAAGAGGTCAAACAATATCAATTAAAGAAAAAGAATTTATTGAGGCAAGTAAATCACTTGGTCAATCCTCTTTTATGATAATAATTAAACATATTATACCGAATTTAGCAGGAACAATAATTGTGTATATTACATTAATGGTTCCATCAGTAATTATTTTAGAAAGTTTTTTATCTTTTCTTGGTTTAGGTGTTCAGGAACCTCTAACATCCTGGGGTGTTCTAATTTCTGAGGGCTCAAGAGAAATGGAAACTGCCTGGTGGTTGTTAATATTTCCAGGATTATTCATGGTTCTTACCCTAGCCTCTCTTAATTTTATTGGTGATGGTCTAAGAGATGCTCTGGATCCTAAGGAATATTAAATGGAAACAATTTTAAGTGTTAATGGTTTGAGTGTTAATTTTGACACATCACAAGGTTTGTTTAAGGCAGTTGATAATATATCTTTTTCAATTGAGAAAGGTGAATGTCTTGGTATAGCTGGTGAGTCTGGATCTGGTAAAACACAAACTTTCTTTTCAATAACAGGTATATTATCTGATAATGGGACTGCAACTGGAATAGCAGATTTTAATGATGTCGATTTATTAAAGCTTACTGAAAAAGAACTTTCTAATATTAGAGGTAAAAAAATAGGATTTATTTTTCAAGATCCAATGACCTCTCTTACACCTCATATGAATATTGGAAATCAATTGATCGAAGTTTCAATGGTTCATGAGAAAAAAACTAAAAATGAAGCATTAAAAAAAGCTAAAGAGGTTCTAGATATAGTTAAGTTACCTAGAATAGAAAATTTGCTTAAAAAATATCCTCATGAACTATCTGGCGGAATGAGGCAAAGAGTTATGATCGGTATATCATTAATGTGTGATCCACTATTTATTATTGCAGATGAACCAACTACAGCTCTTGATGTAACTACGCAAAAAGAAATCTTAAAAATCTTTAATGATTTGAAAAAATTTAAAGACATAACAATTGCTCTTATATCTCATGATATTGGAGTTATTTCTGAAGTTTCAGATACAATTTTAATAATGAATGAAGGCCATATAATTGAAAAAGGTAATTGTCAGGAAGTTTTAATTTCACCAAAACATGAATATACAAAACATCTTCTTTCATGTGTTCCTGAATGGATGAAGTAAATGAGTCATAATTTATTAGAAGTAAAAGATTTAAACTGTAGATTTGAAATTGAAAGAAATTTATTTAGTCAAAACAAATACCTTCATGTTTTAAAGAATATTAATTTTAAACTTAAACATGGATCAACATTAGGTATAGTGGGTGAATCTGGCTGTGGTAAATCTACTCTTTGTAGAACAATTTTATCTCTTAACATTAAAGAAACAGGTAACATTATATGGTTTAATAAAGATATTGATGAATTTAGTAAAAAAGAATTCAAAAATTTTAGAAAAAAAGTTCAAATAATTTTTCAGGATCCATATGGAAGTTTAAATCCTCGAATGACTATTGGCAATATTATATCTGAGCCTCTGGAAATTTATAAAAAAGATAATGATAAAAAATCAAAGACCTTAAAAGTTTTAGATATTATGGAAAAAGTTGGATTATCTGATCTATTGTTTAATAGATTTCCTCATGAATTATCAGGCGGTCAATGTCAAAGAGTCGGTATAGCAAGATCAATTATTAACGAACCAGATGTTTTAATATGCGATGAACCAGTTTCATCTCTTGATCTATCGGTTCAATCTCAAATATTAGATCTATTAAAATCATTAAAAAATAAATTAAATATCACAATGATATTTGTTAGCCATGATTTGGCTGTTGTTAAAAGCATTAGTGATGAAGTTATGGTCTTAAAGCAAGGGGAAATAGTTGAAATGAACTCAGCAGAACAGGTTTTTAATAAACCTAATAATGAATATACAAAAAAATTAATATCTTCAGTTCCAATAATTAATAATATAGGATGAATCTATGGAAGTTAAATCTCAAATAAAAGCAATTGTATGGAAGGTTTTAAAAGAAACAGGAGATACAGTTAAAATAGATGATGAAATTATTATACTTGAGTCAATGAAAATGGAAATTCCAATATCATCAGAAGTTAATGGAAAAATTAAATCAATAGAAGTAAACGAAGGTGATGAAGTCGATGAAGGTCAGGTTGTTGCTATACTTGAATAAATTTTTAATTTAATCCTGCTCTAGGACCAACAGCCATTGTTGCTTTTGCACCTCTTTTATTTCTTGAAATATTTAAAATTGCCACTCTGTTATCTTTTTCATAGACAAGAAAGCTTTGCTTGGTTTGCTGTTCCATTATTAAAAACCAACCTGTGTCAGGCATATGTTCCTTAAAATAAGCAAATACCTCATTGGCATCTAGTTCAGAAATAAAGAACAATTGCCCAAACCAATTTTCATCACTACCCATTATTAAGGAGCCTGGAATATCAATTACGGTATTAGGAGGAAATGCAATATCATTAATTTGATTAAAAATATCTTCTTGTGTGATTTCTGGAGTAACATCATCACTTAATTGTTCAGTTCTAGGATCACTAGAATTTAAAAATGAGCCATCAAACTGGGCACAAGCAGTTAGTAAAAAGACTATAAAAACTATAGAAATATTCTTAATCATAACAAACCTCAAAAAAGATATTTTATCTTCTATTGATTCGGTAGATGTATAAAATAAATTAAATTAAAAAATACAAGCTAATGCAGCTAATGCCATTAATGCCCAAGAACCTATAGCGCCACCTGCTCTTGCGGGATTATCTTTTGGACCAAAGCCATCTTGATATAAAATTCCATATACATGAGCTAATCTACAAAGAAAAAATAGCAAACCTAACAATGTTACAAAACCTTCTGATCCGTCATTTTCTAACATCATCATCATAATTAACATTAAAGGGGCATGCTCAGCTAAATTACCAAGTACACGAGATTTTTTTAAAAGCTCTCCACTGCCTTCACCTACAGCTGAATTTTCATCTCTTGCCAATGCAGTTTGAAATGCTAGATAAATAAATAATAAAGCAAGTAAACCTGCCCATAACATAGTTCTTTCAATGTCCATAATAATTCTCCTATAAAGTTCGCTATAATTTTATGATTCGTTAATAATCACAATAATTCAGGTTTTTTTTATAAGTATTAGATTTTATGCTTATAATAGATTTATGAGTCTTACTTCAAAAATTCTAATTGGAATGTTTTCTGGTCTTTTATTGGGATCTATCATTAGTCTTTTTGGGCTTGAAAACAATCAATATATAAAAATCTATTTATTAGATGGTTTTTTATACATCGGTGGTCAGGTTTTTATTTCTTTATTAAAGCTCATGGTTGTTCCTTTAGTTTTCTTTTCCTTAACTAGCGGTGTTTCATCTTTAGACAAAAATTTAAGTTTAGGCAGAATAGCAAGTAAAACGCTTGTCTTATATTTAATCACTACTGCAATTGCAATATCAATTGGTTTATCTATTGCTGTGCTTTTTAATCCAGGAAATAATTTAGATTTAGAAACTTCAGTTTCTTTATCTATTCCAGAAAGCCCTAATATTAAGGATATTATATTAGGCATCATTCCTTCTAACCCAATCAAAGCCATGGCAGATGGTAATATGTTGCAAATAATAGTTTTTTCAATTCTTTTCGGTATTGCGATTAGATCATTAGGTGATTCTGTTAAGCTAATTAAAGATGCTGTGGATAGCATTACTGAAATTGTATTAAAGTTGGTTATGTTTATTATTAATATAGCCCCATATGGTGTATTTTGTTTAATGTCAGTTTTATTTGCTGAAAAAGGGTTAACAGTATTAGGTGATTTATCTTTTTACTTCTTTATTGTTGTATCAGCCTTATTGCTACATGGTTTCGTAACCTATTCTTTACTTTTAATTTTATTTGTAAAAGTAAATCCTTTTAAGTTTTATAATAAAATAAAATCTTTAATGTTATTTGCATTCTCGACATCTTCATCAAACGCAACAATACCGGTAACACTAAGGACTGTTGTTGATAATATTGGTGTAAATAGAAAAATTGCATCATTTACTGTTCCCTTAGGAGCTACTATTAATATGGACGGAACAGCAATAATGCAGGGGGTTGCAACAGTATTTATTGCAAATGCATACTCAATAGACCTATTGTTTGTAGATTATTTAATGGTAATACTCACTGCTACACTAGCATCAATAGGAACTGCTGGTGTTCCGGGCGTAGGATTAATAATGTTAGCCATGGTTTTAAATCAAGTTGGATTACCTGTTGAAGGTATTGCTTTAATAATTGGAGTAGATAGATTATTGGATATGTTAAGAACAGTTGTTAATGTCACTGGAGATAGCACAGTTTCTACTGTAGTCGCAAATTCCGAAAATCAGTTGGAACGAACAAATTTATAGGTATAATTTATTAATAAAATGGAGAGATCATGGAAAGCGAAGCACTAGTTGAATTTGGAAAACCATTAGAAAGAATTAAAACTGATACCCCTACCCCTCAAGGAAAAGAAGTTTTAATAAAAGTAACATATGGCGGTGTTTGTCATTCAGATGTTCATATACATGATGGATATTTTGATCTTGGAGGTGGAAACCAACTACCTTTAGGGGGGACTATGAGTTTGCCTCATACTTTAGGTCATGAAATTGAAGGTGAAGTAGTAAATGTTGGAGATGAAGTTAATGATGTTAAAGTAGGCGAAAATGTTGTCGCATTTCCATGGATAGGTTGCAGTAAATGCTCTACTTGTGAAGAAGGAGATGAACATTTGTGTAATGCTCCAAGGCAACTGGGTATTCAGCTTGCTGGTGGTTTTTCTGACTATTGTCTTATTCCAGATGAAAAATATCTCTTAGATTATTCTGGTATAAAGCCAGGCTTGGCCGCTACTTATATGTGTTCAGGACTTACAGCCTTTGGTGCATTAAAAAAAATAAATAATGTAAATAAAGATGATCATATTTTAATTCTTGGTTTAGGTGGCGTTGGTATGATGGGATTACAATTTGCTAGAGCTTTATTTGATTGCAAAATATTAGCTGCAGATATTGATCCAAATAAATTACAGGCTGCTCAAGGTGGTGGTGCTGATGAAGTTTATAATACAAGCGATGAACTCTCTTTAATGAAATTAATCGAAGATACTAACGGTGGTGTTAAAGCCGCAGTAGATTTCGTTGGCGCAGAAAGTACTATTGAATATGCATTTAATGGAGCTAAAAAAGGTGGGCAAGTTGTTGTTGTTGGGCTTTTTGGAGGAGCATTTCAAAAACCAATACCAATGTTTCCTTTAACAGCTAAAAGTATATGCGGAAGTTTTGTAGGTAACCTCGAAGAAACAAAAGAAATGCTTGAGCTTGTTAAATCTGGAAAAGTTGATCCTATCCCTGTTGAAACAAGAGATCTTAAAGAGGCAACAAAAACTCTTGATGATTTAAGAGATGGAAATATTACTGGACGAGTAGTTTTAGAGCCATAATTTTACTGAATTTAGGGGGTAATAATGACTGAAAAATGGAAGCATATAAGACCAAGTAAATATGATTGGGATTATTTTAAGGATACTAATGGTAGAGAAACATCTATGGTTAGGACATTAATTACTGGTGATGAATATATTTGGGAAGCCTCATTAAGGCCTAATTATGTTGCAGAATCTCATTGGCATCCATACGATATAGTTCAAATATTCCTTGAAGGAGAATTTACAGCTGAAGGAGAAGGATCTTTTTATCCTGGTGATGTTAGATGGGTTAAAGCTGGTGCATCCACCATTGAAGGTGCAGGTAAAGATGGATGTAGGTTTTATCTTATTGCCTTAGGTGGAGATATACCTTTAATGTGGGATGATATATATGAGCTGCCAGATGATTTAAAAGATGAATTATCAAAAAGAGGTGATCCGGTAGGTTCAGCAAATCTAAATAAAATTAAATCTGAATTATTTCATGATCCTAATGGAAGACCAACTCAGCCTGTTAAAGTAATATGTGATGAATCACCTTGGGTTATAGAAACAACATTTGAACCTGATTATATTGCAACAGATCATTGGCATGCACACAATACATTATATTTTATTATGGATGGAGAAATGCAATTTGGTGAAAGTGAACCGATCTATAAAAAAGGAGATATTAGAGTTGTAAAAGCAGGTTATTCTTATAGGCCTGAAAAACCAGGAAAAGATGGAGTAAAATTTATACTTATATCAAACGGAGGTCCAGTCGATTTAAACTGGTCGGATATTACCTCTCCTCCGCAATAGTAACTTTATCTATTTCTTCTTTATATTTTATTCCCGCAAAGAAAAATAATGGTATTGAGAAACCAGATAAAATAGTAAAAGATAATAATGTTTTTGTATAAGGAAACTCTACGCCATTATTAATTAGCATATCAATTATAACCCCTGCCCCAGTTGTTCCTAAAAACATTCCAATCATATTCAGATTTAATATAAAAAAAGCAATTACAGTTGCTTTTAAATGTGGAGGGGCGAGTTCCTGTACTGTCGAAAATGTTGGACCATACATAGCGCCTAACTGCATAGAACCAATAGCCATTGATATCCAGAAAATAATATTATCTGGCATAACTAATCTTCCAGCAATATTAATAGGTAAAAGAAAAATCATAAACCAGAATAGAAACATTGGTCTTCCAAGTTTGTATTTTTTTGTAAACCAATCAGATCCAATACCACCAATAAGATTACCTAATATTCCAAAAACAACTATTATATAACCGGTGTATTGAGCAATTTCAGCTCTATCAAAGCCTCTTTCTTTTACATACCAAACTTGATCATATACTGCTGCACCTAATACAAAATGAAATACAACACCTCCATATATACATAAAGTTAATGCTGGTGAGTTTTTAAGAGCTTTAATAAGCTCTTTAGCAACAGATTTAAATTTAACCTTTTGATTTGTTTCAATAATATTTTTTCTTGGAGTGTCTTTAATAAAAAACATTATTACCGCAAAAAATATTCCAATACCTCCTAGTATATAAAAACACATTCTCCATCCAATTAAAGGACCAAGATATCCAGCAATAATTAAGCTTAAACCAGCACCTATTGGTATACCTAAGTAATATGCTCCTGATATAAATCCCATTCGCTCTTTTGGAAAACGATCGCCAAGTATAGATAATGATGTTGGGGTAAGAATTGACTCACCTACGCCTATAAACATTCGCGGAACAAGTAATCCAATGAAGTTTTTAGCAAGTCCCGATACAGAAGTCAGTATACTCCATAATGCTACCCCAAAAGCTATAAGCTTAGGCCTATCAAAGCGATCAGCGAGAAAGCCCATAAAAAGCCCCATTATCGAGTAAAAGAATAAAAAACCAAATCCAGTAAGCAATCCAAATTGAGTATTTGTTAGTCCCAAATCAGGTATAATAAAATTTGCAAAGCTAGCAAGAAGCTGCCTATCAACAAAATTCATAATATTTAGAATTATTAGGAATCCTAAAAATATATAATTTGATGTGTTATTTGTTTCTTTCATTTGATTTTTTTAGAATTTCTTATTAAATAATAAGTATGAGGTTATATTTGAATTATACATTTTTCTTATTTTTTGTACTTATGATCGCTTTTTCAGTTATTACATTAGCAGATGACAATAAAATTGTATGTTTAAAATCTGATAAAATTCGTTCAGTTGATTTCAAAAAAGATTATATGATTTTTGAAATGCAAAAAAGAGATAAGTATAATATTACTTGTAAGGGTTCTGGCTATTTAAATTTTGAAAATCCTGTAATCATAGAGCCACAAAAGATGGGTAATAAAATTTGTTCAAATGATGTTTTAAAGCTCAGAAATAAAACTTGTTTTATAGATAAAATAGAGCTCGTAAAAAAAGATTCTGAAGAAAATTCTCAAATAATAAACTAATTTATTAATATTATTTATTTTCGTTTGTGTTAGAGAATAATGAATTAAGGTCTTTATCGGTATCTGAATTAAGAATTTTATCAATCCACTGATGAAAATGTTGGTTGCCCTGTTCATTTCGTCCAAATAAAATATGATCAAGTCCACCTTCTTTCAAGGCTGGCTCAGCAGAGCTTCCCATAGCATAATCTTCTTGCATTACAACTTTTTGAAAAAAATCAAATTGTTCTTCAGCTCCTTCCGGATCAATAGGAGGTTTTTCCATAATGTAATATTGTGTGGTTATACTTTCTTCGACCGAATTACCTGGAAGAATTTGTGATATTAATACACCGCGCCCTCCAGCATCAAAAGATGCAATAGATGTTGTAGGAAATACTGTCCAAACTCCATATGTAAGTGTCTCTGTATCCCATTCATCTTCTGGTTTACCTATTAAATTAGCCATATAACCTAAGGTTTCTGTTGCAAGATGTCCTTTTTCTGTAGCAGGTGATTTAATATGCTGATGAGGTCCCCAAGCGTAATAAAGACCTTGATTAGTGGCATCAACTCCAAATGTATCTCGATGTAAAACCGGAACATGATAATATTCAAGATAACCGTCATATGCTATTTTCCAATTTGGGCCAGAAAATTCACGTTTAGAAACATAAATCCAATCAGAAAAAGAAAAAGTATCAAGCATTTTATCATAACCTGATAAAAAGGTAGGAATATCAACTTCAGATTTTGGGTTTAATATTGCCCATATAAGTCCTGCTGATTCATAAACTGGAAGCGAAATCAATCCATAGTCTTTTTTATTAATAGATCCAAAATCTTTTTCAGCACTAACTGCTAATAAATCACCAACATTTGAAAAACTCCAACCATGATAGGGGCAAGTAAATCTCTTTTTATTTCCACTTTCTTCTTTGGTAAGGCATGCTCCACGATGAGAGCATGCATTAATTACTGCATGCGCTTTACCATCAGCAGATCTACTAACTATCAATGACATACCAGCAATAGATAAAGTTTTAAAATCCCCAGAGTTTGGAATTTCACAAGAAGGACCCAATACAATAGGAACTCTTTTTATAAGTCTTTCAACTTCAGTGTTAAATCGATTTGAATCTGTGTAATGAGTTGCAGGTAATCGCATAACTTCTTTAGCCTGCTTAATAGTCCCTGCTTTTGCATGTTCAACTACATCACGTGCAATAGGAATTAATAATTCTCTTGTCATTCATCTATCTCCCCCCAGAAATGTTATTGTATATTAAGATACAATATTAATGAAATAAGAATAAAAATTTATTGAATTAACTCAACTTCCGATACAACTAGAGAATTATTTTCTTGAGTACTTAAACTTAATAAAAGACTTATTATGTTTGATTCATTTTTATTTGAAATATTTGTAATTTCTCCTGATACAATAACTAGATCATTAACAAATACATTTCCATTTAATCTATTTTTGATATTTAAAATTTTACATTTAGGAAAATTATAAAAAATTGCATTTATTAAGTAAGCAATATTAGCTGGTCCTTGATTAATACATTTTTCACCTTGCCCAATTTTTTTAACTGCATCGGCGTCAAAATGTATTGGGTTTGGATCATTTAAAATCTTAGACCAAGAATTTAAATCCTCCTGTTTAACGTGATGAGACCATTGATTTATTTTATGACCAATTTTTAAATTCATTTAATTAAACAGGTAAAATCCATTTGTAATTAATTTTTGATACAATTCTGCCTTCAAAAGTAATTTCTAATTTAAAGTTCATAATATCAAAATTACCAATTTTTTTTGATACCTTACTTTCAAATGACTCTATAAAACCATTAACCTTATAATTTCTATCTAAATTAAAATTATCTAATAAATTAAAATCACATTCACCTAGCATTGGCCCTTTTCGAACATCATAGTTCAGTAAATTAAATAATTCCTCAAGAGTGTACCCAATACTATTAAGAGCTACCATAGAAAATATAGGATGAGCTAGATCTTTATCTGATATGTTTTTGTTTGCTTCTAAACCTGTAGATGATTCTATTAAATTATTAATTTCTTTATCAATAGTAAATGAACCACCAGGAAATTTGTGATTTATTAAATCTTTATTTAACAATTACATTTCCTGTGCAATAGGCCTAATGACTATTTCATTAGCAGACACACCTTTATCTTGTTCTAATGCATATATAACTGCATCAGCAATTCTTTCAGGATTTTCTGCTATAGATGCTAAATTACCCTTCATTAGGGTTTCTAACATGGATTCATCTTTTATTGTTGCACCTAATTCAGTTTGAAAAGCCCCTGGATAAATACATGTAACTTGTAATTTTCCTGCGCTTTCCATTCTTAATCCTTCAGAAATCGCTCCTACAGCAAATTTAGTAGCTGAATATACTGCGCTACCAGGCATTAATCTTTTTCCTGCAGTAGATGCAATATTTATTATTTGGCCCTCACCTCTTTCTAACATATGCGAATAAACAGCATTAATACCATAAAGGACTCCCTTTATATTAATATCAATCATTTGATCCCATTCATCAGTTCTTCCTTTTTCTAGTAGGGATAAAGGCATAATTCCTGCGTTATTAATCAATGCATCAATTTTACCAAATATTTTAATTCCCCTTGAAGCTAAATTGTCTAATGTTTCTTTTTTTGATACATCTGTGACCTCATAAATTGAATTTTCAGACCCCAATTTATTACATAATTCTTCTAATCTATCTTCTCTTCTAGCTCCAAGAATAACTTTAGCTCCTAAGGAAACACATTTTTCTGCAATTATTTTACCGAAACCTGAGCTTGCACCAGTTATCATAATAACTTTATCTTTAATCGTATTCATAATCACCTCTTTAATAATTAATAAATTTCTATACAAAAAATAATAATTCTCTAATTATAATTATAATTAAACATATACCTGAAAAAATAAATGGAACTACGCGCATAGAAACATTATTTAATGTTATTTGAATTATTGTATGAAATGAACGTAAAGCTACATAAGCCCAAGCAAGTATAAAATTTGTTATATCTCCATGCTCCATCAAATAAATATAAATAATAGTTGCATAGAAAAGAGTCGGTTGTTCAAAGATATGATTATAATTAGCAGTAATATTTCTTAAACCCTTTGGTAATTGCGATCTAAATTCATCAGAATACCTAGCAGATTCCAGATTTCCAAAATTTTTTATTACGGGAATAAGGCGGGACAAATATAGAGCAATAACAACAAAACATGATAAAAGTATCATGCCAAACATGGGATATAGTATATTCATAAATAGCCTTAATAAAAAATGGTGATCCGGGCAGGATTCGAACCTGCGACCTACAGATTAGAAATCTGTTGCTCTATCCAGCTGAGCTACCGGACCACATAAGTATCGTTAATTATTAATCTAAATATAGCTCATAAACAAGTCGATAAACTCTCTTTATAATAATGAATTCATTATAATTTAATCTTATCGACGATATCTGATAGCTCGGGTTTAAAATCAAGCATTTCTTGTCTTGTTAATCCTTCTAGCTCATGAGGAAAAACAAGCCATTTATCAGTTTTGTATAAATAATAATCTGGCTCTCTGTCTGTTTTATTTTTATCTGGTTTAAAGTATGGAGTTGCCACTTTTATGCTTGGTGTATTCTTTTTACAAGCATTATTTAGGTTCTTTATAATTTGATTAATAGATAATCCAGTATCATGAACATCATCAACAATTAGCAAGGAATCCTCTGATTCAACTTTTTTAATTACATAATTGAGGCCATGTACTTGAACTTCCTTACCTTGCTTTCCCATTGATTCATATGATGATGTTCTAATTGCAATATGGTCTGATTTAACGCCCAGGACATCTAATAATTCTTGAACAGCGATACCGATTGGTGCACCTCCTCTCCAAACTCCCACAATATAATTTGGTCTAAAACCACTTTCATATACATTTAAGGCAATTTTAAATGAATCTTTAAGCAATTGATTAGATTCTATAAATAACTTCTCCATAATTATCCTTTAAAGAATTGGTAATAGTATTTTAGTATAACTATACCAAATTAAAATTAAAAAATTATTAAGTGCAATTTATTAAAAAGTATAACCAATTCTTGCCATAATTTGTCTTGGTGGAATTAATTCAATACCAGTACCGGCTACACCAAAAACATCTGTCATACTAGAATTCATCCCATCTTTATCTGTTATATTTAGAGCAATAAGATTCAAATCTATATTTTCAGAAAATTCATAGCTAAGGCTTAAATTATAAATAGTATACTCATCAACTACATCAACGAATGGATTATTAAAAACTCTTTGTTGAAAATCACCTCTATGAACAACTTCACCAGTAGCAGTTAATAATTTACCATTACTAAGTATAGTTTCATACATAAGACCAAAATTAGCATTAAATTCTGGGCTTTTAGCAAGTTTATTACCTTTTAAGTTTTCTCTTAAACTATATCGCATTGGTTCCTCACCAAAGAAATACAATTCAGCTCGAACATTATCTAGAGCTTGATAATCTGAAGTTATTTCAGTTTCTAAGAATGATAATCTTAAATCAAATGAGAGACTTTCAGAAATCAAGCCTATTAACTCGACTTCTAAGCCGCTCATTTCTGATTCTGGAATATTAGCAACTCCACCTCGATAAACATCTGGATCAGTAGATTGAAATTGAAGATTTTGGTATTCATAATAAAAAGCAGATATATTTGCTCTTAATCTATTATTAAGAAGGTCTGTTTTTATTCCAATCTCATAAGCATCAATTGTTTCACTATCAAAAAACGGAAATACAAGTTGAGGTGCGGGTTGAGCACCAAAATTTTGTTCATCATCTACAGGAAAGCCGAATGTTAAATTACTTCCTCCAGGCTTAAATCCTTTCGTAAAAGAAGCATAAGTCATGGTGTCAGAATTTAAATCATACTCTACAGCAATTCTTCCAGTGGTTTTTTCGAGATCATCTTCAATTAAATATGATTGCAATCCAAAGAAATTAGTTACATCACTCGAAAAAGTATCTTCTGTGTATCTAAAGCCTGTGATAATTCTTAAATTATCAAGAGCATTAAATGTTGCTTGGCCATATAAAGATTTTGACTCTCTTGTTGGATATGCATCAGAAACAAAGCCTAATTCTGCTCCATATGCAGCAAAGCATATTCCTTCAAATGGATTTGTTGCGCAAATTGGAGCATGTACATAAGGTGTAAATTGACCATCCATTAAGGATATTAATTTAACATTATTAACATCTTTAACTTCATATATATGATTTTCAATTTCGTGATCAAAATAAAGAGCGCCAACAATCCAATCAATCGAACCAAATAAAGGTTCATTTGAAACAAGATTTATTTCAAAAGTTTTAGTTTCAACAATAGATATTTCTGGTCGATATTCTGCAGCAATATATGGAAGGCCCTCTAACGGACCACTTCCATGAACATCACCAAAATTATGTCTATCATTATCTCTTTCAACATAAATATCATCCTCTTGTGAGCTTGCTAAAATTTTTAAAGTTGCCACCCCAAGGTCAGATTCAAAGATAGCACCCAAAATTTCAGATGTAAGTTTATAATTAGAAGCAGAGTCTTGTGCTAATTTTCTAGGATTAGGCGTTTTATCATCTAATCCTTTCATAGCAGCGCCATTGTTATCTGCATCAAAATATTGAATAAATAATCTTAAGCTAGAAGAGTCGCCTATTTCAATTAACCAATCTGACCTTAAGCTTATGTGGCTAGCATCATCAAGATCTTGTCCATTTATAACATTATCACTAAAACCATCTCTCTCTGTAATAACAAAAGAATTTCTTGTAGAAACAGTATCTGAAATAGGAAAATTAAAAGATCCTCTTGATTTAACTAAACCATAATTTCCAACAGTTAAATCTGCCTTACCTTCAAAACTATCAGAGGAAGGGAGTTTACTAATAACATTTATTGTACCTCCAGTGGAATTTTGTCCAAATAATGTGCCTTGTGGCCCCCTTAATACTTCTACTCTTTCAATATCTATAAAGTCTGTTCTAAGAGAAAATTTTGAAGCAACAAAAATACCATCCATATGTAAAGCGACTGATGGAGCGGCAATTGCATTTTGATTTGTTTCATCGCCTACACCTCTTATTGATATAACTGTTTTATAGCCTTCATTTTTTGCTACAGTTAGACCAGGTGTTATTGCGCTTAAACCAACGAAATCTATAATATTTTTAGTTTCTAACTCATCAGAGCTTAGTGCAGTTACTGATTTAGAAACATCTTGCAAGCTTTCACTTCTTTTTTCAGCTGTAACAATAATTTCTTCAATTGAAAAAGAATTATTAACTGTCGATTGATTATTTGTTTCAATAGCTTCGTCAGCCTTGACTGCGCTTGAAATTAAGATTGAAAATAAAAGAAGAAGAGTAGAATTTTTAATAATTTTGAATGTCATTTGTCCCCGAATAAAAAAATAAGTTCATAAGAGATTAAGCAAAAACTATGCCATAAATTTAAGATTTTTCAAATTATATTGATTCTATTTATTTAAAAATTATCTTTTATTTTTTTATAAAAAATATGTTTTATTTAGTTAATTTTCTAAATATTATTTATTTATGATTGATATGTTAGATAGCGTCTTCAAGCTTAATGTAAATGGAACAAACATTAAAAAAGAAGTCTTGGCAGGTTTCACGACTTTTATAACAATGTCTTATATAATTTTTGTAAATCCACAAATTATGTCTACTACAGGAATGGATTTTGGAGCAGTTTTTGTTGGAACTTGTTTAGCTGCATCAATCGCATGTTTTATTATGGGTTTTGTTGCTAATTGGCCTGTTGGATTAGCTCCAGGTATGGGCCTTAATGCTTTTTTTACATATTCAGTAGTAGGTGAAATGGGTTATTCATGGGAAACAGCTCTTGGTGCTGTTTTCTTATCTGGTATCTTATTTTTTATTATGAGTGCAACACCATTAAGAAAATGGATGATTGATAGTATTCCAACAAACTTAAGAATTGCTATGGCTTCAGGAGTTGGTTTTTTTATTGGTTTTATAGGTTTAAAAAACGGAGGAATTATTGTTGCTAATGATGCAACTTTCTTAAGTCTTGGAGATTTTTCTAATATCCAAACATTGCTATCTGTATTAGGTTTTTTATTAATAGCAATTTTAACAATTAGAAATATTAAGGGATCAATTATCATTAGCATTCTAATAATTACACTTCTATCGTTAACTTTTGGTCTTGTGGAATTTAATGGAGTAATTTCTTATCCACCAAGCTTGAGTCCTGTATTTTTACATTTAGATATTATTGGAGCAATTGATGTTACTATGATTTCCGTAATTGCATCATTTTTGTTTGTTAATCTTTTTGATACCACAGGTACATTATTTGGAGTAGCAACTAGAGCTAACTTTATTGATGAAAAAGGGAATATTACTAATTTAGATAAAGCGCTCAAATGTGATAGTAGCACAAGTATTATTGGAACCTTCTTTGGCTGTGCTCCAGTTACAAGCTATGTTGAAAGTTCATCAGGTATAGAGGCTGGAGGAAGAACTGGACTTACTGCAATAACTATTGGTTTTTTATTTTTATTTTCAATTTTTTTATCACCCTTAGCTAGTATTGTGCCTTCATATGCCACATCTGGAGCTTTGATATATGTATCATTTCTGATTTTATCCGGTCTTCAAAAGTTGGATTGGGTAGATTTAAGTGAATTAATACCATCCTTAATCATCATAGTAATGATACCTTTAACATTTTCTATTGCTGATGGTATTTCGTTAGGTTTCATAGCATTTATAGTTATGAAAATTGCCTCTGGAAATATAAAATCAATATCATCAGGATCCTGGTTTTTAACTTTAATTTTTGTATCAAAATTTATTTTTTTATAACTATGGCACTAACTGCCAAGTATGTACCAAACATTTCCAAGAACCATCTTCCTGACGCTTTAAGATATCTAAATAATCACTAGTTGTAATTTTGTCTTGTAATGCTCCTTCAGATTGGATTTGATTAGCATTATCTTTAAAAGTTAAATATACAGTTTGACGACTTCTTACTATTGCTATGTCACCAATTACTTCAATATCATACTCACCATCTTGAATTTTATAAGTAGCTGATTCAAATACAGGGCCAAGAAATTCTCTATAATTTTCTGAACCTGAAATAATAGGCCCCCCAGGTGGGATTAAAGTTATATTTTTATCAAGTGAATTTATATATCCATCAATATTACTTGACTCAACTGCGTTATGCCAAGTTTCATATAATTTTTTTATTGATGAGTTATCACCATTATAATTAGAAATATTTTCTGCTTTTAAGAAAACCGTCTGACTTAAAATTATTAATAAGAAAAGACCAACATATTTAAAGAATTTTTTATATATCATTTTTTATCCTAACTTTTTTACGAATTTTTCAATTTTCAATTTCTTTGGTGATGGAATTTTTTTAGTGGATGAGCCAATATAAAGATAACCAATAACAACATCACTTTTCTTCAATTTTAATGATTTGTTGATATGCTCATTAAAAGCCAAATGTCCTGTTCGCCAAATACTATAAAAACCCATAGCGGAACACGCTAACATTATATTCTGAGCTGCTGCCCCAGCAGATAGAATTTGTTCAATTTCTGGTATTGGTTTATCTTTTTTGATGTTTGCAATTACAATTATAATTAATGGCGCCCTTAATGGGGCTTTCTTCACTTTACTTAAAAGTTCTTTGCTGGGATTTTTTTTAACTTTTTTAGTTGCATTAACAAATTTTCTTCCAAGTTTTAATCTATCATCCCCTGATACCTCAATAAATTTCCATGGATTTAAACCTCCATGATCAGGCGCCCTTAATCCTGCCTTATAAATTTTTTTTAATTGTTTTTTATTAGGTTTAGGATCCTCCATTAATGGAATAGATTTTCTTGAAAGTATTGTTTCTATTGCCTTCATAGGAGATTAATGAGTCCAAGGGGTTTTTCTGTTTGTAGAAAAATTATCTGAATATGATTTAGGTTTAATTTTTCTTTTTTTCGGCTCAATAATAACAAAATCTATATTATTATTATTTGCAAATTTGATAGCTTTATCCTTATCTGAAAACTTAATTTTTACTTTATCTTGAGTATTTGAAGAAGAAGTCCACAGCATTTTTTCGTCAATTATTGGTTTATCTTGCGAATTAAATTCAAGGAGCCAAAATTCATTTTTGGCAGATTGAGTTGCTGACTTTGCCGGTTGATAAATTTTAGCCTTCATTAATTTTCTAACCAACTTCCATGCGCACCAAATGGTACTCTTTGAGGTAGAAGAATTTCAGCGACAGGATTATTCGAAAAGTTATCTGTATCAATAATAATAAGTTTGGATTTATTTTTTTCATTATCATGAACAATTGACATAACATATCCATCTTTTTCATCATTAGAATTAGGGTTTGGAGCAAATAATGGCTCACCACCTACTGTATGGTCACCAAGAAAATGATCTTCTCTTGAGCCTTTATCAAGATTATATTTAAATAAATGATTTCCAAATGTTAATGTTTCGGCTTTATTGTTTAATTCCATTGCATAACCAATATTTGCTTTAAGGCCTATTTTTCTATCATCAACTCTAGCAAAATCACATGGCTTATCATCTATCTGTTCTTCTTTACATGTTTGAGAGTTTAGATCTATGGTCCATTTCCATAATTTACCAGTTGTTTCGTCTCCACCATAAATTTGATCCATACCTCCAACCATTGCTTTGTCTTGTCTGCATACATGTAGAATAATTTTATTATCTTCTTCATATGCATTCATCGGGTGGAATACAAAACATGGATTTACATCAATCCACTTAATGTCTTTATTAGTGCCATTTCTTGGCATTACTCCAAGTCTAGCGCCACATTCAGGTCTAAAACCAAAAGGATCTCCGCCTTCTATGGCTTTATCCATATCGAATACAAGTGGTAGGTCCATGAATATTACATAATTACGGGTAATATTCCAATCGTGCATCATTACAGGACGAGGTATGTCTATAGCTTCTGATTGAACTAATTCACCATCAGGAGAAACCCTATGGTATATTAAATAGGGTTTGCCCATCATTTTGTAACCAAAAAACAACAATTCATTTGTTTCAGGACATACTCTTGGATGAGCCGTCATTGGGCCGTCTAACTTTCCATCAAAATCATGATGACCAATCGTTTCAAGGTCATTATCAATTACCCATGGAAAATGAGCTTCTTCTAAAGCTAGTATTTTTCCTGCATGACGAATTATGTGAGTATTAGCAGGAGAAGCTTTTAAATCAAAAGATGATGCCATCATATCCATATTATCTTCATAATAAGGTGTTTTTACATATCTATTTTTGTAATTAGCTTTTCCATTCTGAATATTAATACCATGTACCATTCCATTACCAAAAAACCAATGATCACTGTATCCAGATCTTGGATTCATACCATTTCTAATATATTGGCCATCTAATTCTTTTGGAATTTCACCTATTACTTCAAGTTCATCAATGCTCATTTCTTTTTGAACAGGGGCCCAATTACCTTGTAAATGCCAATATTTTTTTGGATCAAGTTCAATAGGGGTTTCTTTTTTTGGTGATATATATTTCATAATCTTACCTAATATAGGGTCAGGTAATTTAAACATAATTTTTGCAGCAATAGATTGTAAACTCAATTTAACCTCTTTATAATTTTAAACATATATATCAAATATTAATTATTATGGGAAATGTTATGAAAAAAACTCTAATCGGTTTCTTTGTCTCAATATTTTATATTGGGTTTGTTTTTGCAGAGGTGCCAACTAAACCACTACTAACTCTTGAAACAGCAAAAATAATGGCAAATGAATGTTTAAGTCTTGCAAAAGAAAAGGGATGGAAGATCAATATAGCTATTTTTGAGTCTCCTGGGGCCTTAAAATACTATGCATCTATGGATGGAACTTATCCTGCATCAGAAGAAATCTCTCGATTAAAAGGTAAAACTTCAGCTGGTCTCCCCTTTTCTACTAAAGAACTTGCTCAAATGGCATTTGATAATGATGATAAAAATGAAGGAATAATTACAATTCCAGATATTGCATTATTACCAGGTGGAGCTCCTATAATTTTAAAGGATGGTTATCATTTAGGTGGTGTCGGTGTTTCAGGAAGTAGCGGATCCAACGATGAAAAATGTGCATTTCAAGCAATAGAGAAAGGATTGGAGGTCATATATGATTAAGAAACAAGTATTTTTTTTAATTTTCCTTCTCATAACTACTAATTCATCTAAAGCGGAAATATTAACTGTTGAGGTTATATCGGAACATAAAAATGGACCAGTCTTGCTCGCTGTATACGATAAACGAGAATATTTTGGGAAAACTAAAGCAAATCAAAAAGCTAATCCAAAACATATCTTATTGGGCGCTAAAGGATTAATTTCAAACTACAAAGGAGAGGTTACCTTTGATTTACCATATGGAAATTATGTTATAGCCGGTATTCATGATCTTGATAATAATGGAGTATTAACTGGGAATTTTTTGGGAATGCCAAAAGAACCATTTGGTTTTTCAAATAATAAAAGGGGTAATTTTGGCCCTCCTAAATGGGAAGATGTTCTAATAAAATTTAGTGAAAGTAATAAGAAAATTTTAATAAATTTAAAAGGAATTTAAATGGATATAGATATAAATGATAACGAAGTTCTATGTTTTTTCAATTTTAGAAGCCCATATGCATATGTAGGAATAAAAAAAGCTCTTGAATTAGATATAACCCCTAAATTTGTTCCATTTTGTTATGTTCCAAAAGAAATATTAGAATCCGTTACATTAAATAATCCCTATAAAAGAGATTATCTAATGGAGGATTGTAGAAGATTATTTAACGAACTAAATATTGATTTAGTTAATGAAATACCTGCAGATTGCAATTGGCCATCTGTTCATGCGGCTTGGTCAGAGGTTAACAAAGAAGGTAAAGGCCTTGATTTTATGTTAAAAATTTTTGAGGCTCGATTTAAAAAGGGATTAAATGTTGGTGATAAGAGTATTATCACTAATATTTGTAATGAGATTGAAATAAGCCCTGAATTAGCCTTATCAGCAATGGATAATGAAGATATTGATAAAGATCTAAAATCTCTTACTAAATTAATGAGGGAATTAAAGGTTTTTGGTGTTCCAACATTTATTTATAAAAAAGAGAGGTTTTGGGGACAAGATAGGTTGAATTATTTAAAAAATATATTAGATAAGTAAACTAGTATATTATAATTACTTTATAAATAATTGAATTAATTAAATATATTTTAACTATTGATTATATAAAAATTTATTCAATAATTTTTACTCTTTTTAGATGAATATCATCTCCTGGTTTACTTATATCGTGTGCCCTTTTCCACCTAGCAAATTCACCTAAAATATGATTGGGATCACCATGTAATTCAGTAAATACACCATTAAATTCTCTTGTATCAACATATGCTGCATCAACTCCATCAGCATAAAGTCTACAGGCTAGATCGAAGCCATGACTTAATAATTTATCTAATTCTTTATCGAAATCAGAAACTAAAACACCAATATGATGATATCCTTCTTCTCCATTTTGATACATATCCCTATAAATAGATGGCGTTTCATCATGTTGTTGAATAAATTGAATCATCATATCTCCAACATAACCAAATGCATAAGATACTTCAGCTTCTTGAGGAGTTCCTCTAAATTCAAATTTATCACATTTATGATGAGGAGAAAAAACAAATGGCCCTGCTCCAAAAATTTTATTCCATTTTTTTGCGGATTCTTCCAAATCATTAACTAAATAGGCTTGTTGAAAAATAGGATATTTATCTAATAGCATTCTTACCTCCAATTTTATTTCTTACTAAAGATTTCTGTTTCTAACTCTATAGATAATTCTATTATATATCTCCATAATTTTTCAACAATATCGGGGCTGATATCGTTATTTTTAGCCAATTTTCTTAACCTCTTAATAATATCTTCAATTCTATCATTATCTCTAATTTTTGATATATCATCCTTAATTATCGCTGCCTGTTCAATAAATTTAAATCTTTTAGAGACTAATTTAATTAATTCATTATCAAGAAGATCTAATTCTTTTCTTAATTCTTCCATATTTTTATAACTCATAAAATTCTCCAAAAAAAAAGCCATTACAAATCGCAATGGCTTTCTTTAAATTTCTAGTAATTTAACCTTTATCTTTATCTTTATCTTTTTTATCTTTTGTATCATCGTGAGATTGATGATCAGAAGCTTTGGCGTGAGCTTCAGCATTTCCACAGTGAGCTAAAACATTACCGGAGATTGTTAAGAAGAAAGTTAAAACAAATACAAATATAATATTTTTCATAATTTCACCTTTTTTTTACATCCTACATCGAAAACCTTAATAAACCTATTACTAAATAAAAACCAATAATATAGGCCCTACAATTAATAAAATAAAAATTAATAATAAAAGTGATTTAAATAAACTTTTCATAACTTAACTATGTTGCTTTGTATTCTTTATTATACAGCGATGTTTCAACTAGCGAGGTATCAAAAAATTCATGAAGTTTATAAATTTTATTATCCTTGATTGTAAAAATCTGACAATAAATTTGGTTATACTCTTTGTTGTAAATGCTTTCACCTTTTAAAGTCATTGTTCCAACGACAGTATTATTTTCTGCAGCAACTATATTCCAATTATTTGCAAAACTAACTGTGTCGAACTTTAGGTTAGATAATACACCATTCTCTATAAGTTTTATTGCAGAGTCTTTGCCTTTAAAGCTACCTGAAACAGGAGTTGATCCAATTAAAGTAAGTGTTACATCATCATGCCATAATGTATTTAATGTTTCAAAATCACTATTTTCAAGTGCTTTATAAAACTCAAAAATTATTTTTTTGTTAGCAGACATTAAGTTTATTAATCTAAATCCAATGCAAATTCTTTTAAAATTTCAATATTAATTATTTCTAGAGTCTTTTTATGCGTTTTTCTTATATATATTCTTGGCGCTTTTCCAGACTCATATGCCTCTTTCCATCTTTCCGCACATAAACACCAAGAATCGCCCTCTTTAAGTCCAGGAAATGAAAATTCTGGCCTAGGAGTAGAAAGATCATTACCCTTCTGTTTTGAAAAACCTAAGAATTCTTCAGTCATATAAGCGCATACTGTATGTATTCCAACATCTCTATCATCAGTATTACAGAAACCATCTCTATAGAAACCCGTTATTGGATCTGAACAACATTCTTCAATTATTTCATCAAATACATTTTTTTGCATAATTTTTCCTATGGTCGGGTCGGAGAGATTCGAGCTCCCGACTTCTGGTCCAAAAAACACTATTCTAACGATTATGAGATATTCGTTAGATTTATTAAAAACCTAATTTTTCTAGTGATATTGAGGCCCATTCTTCATATCCTTCAGTATCTCCATCACATTCATGTCTTTCTATGACTTTTTTTGCTCCAAGCTCCTCAAGTCTTTCATCAACTTTTTTACCTGCGCCACAGAAATGAAAGTGAGAGCTATCACCAAGAGCACATACACTATACTCAATGTTTTTAAGATCAATTTTCGCTTTCGATAGCTCTTCCCAGAACACCTCTCCCATCATTGGGAGGTCTCCATCCCCCGTTGTGCTGGTAACAATTAAAACTTTATTCATTGTTAACAAATCATCCATTGAAACATCATTTAATTCAGCTTGATCAACATCAACAGATTTGTTTTTTGCTATTTCTGAAACATTATCAGCAACTTCCATCGCTGTCCCCATTTCAGATGCATACAAAAGGTTTAGTTTAGTCATATTTAATTCCTCTATTTGATAGTTAAATTTATTTATAAGTGATATTTTATACTTTTAAAATATTAAAAATGAACATCAACCTAATATCGCAATTTCTGTTTTTTTCTGGTTTTTTCGTAATGATTCTTAATGAGACTCCAGTTGTATTAAGACATGTTTATCGACCTGCCATGGCTTTTAGAGAAAAAATGGAGATGAAATATGGAAAAAAATGGCATGAATGGCATAAAAAAATTGATTACTTATGGAATTTCCTTTTATTTTCAGGATTGCTTTTATCAATAAGAGAAAGCTTTTTATTCTTTCTAAGTCTATTTTTAGTTTATTGGGTGCCAATTTTTTGCTTTATATATCTGCCTTTATATTTAAAAAATAGAGCTAAATAAACTTAAATTATAATTTATTTGAAATGGTCGGGGCGGAAAGATTCGAACTCCCGACCCCCTGGTCCCAAAGCATAGTATTATAGTATGCCCAAAAGTCAATGTCAGCGCCAAAATCGCATGGTCGCTATATTTGCGATTCCTCTTATTCCCTCTTATTCCCTCTTATTCCCTCTTTTTTCTCCCTAGGAGTCACTTTCTTGTGTCCATAAAATGTCCATAAAATGAATGAATCATAATATCTTTAAATCATGATCTTTCTCTATAAATTATCTATGTTTGGTTTTGTATTTCTTTTTAGTTACCTAGTTAATGCTGCGGTTTTTAACTCAGGATCAATGGATTATTGGAATGAAGCCTATGAAGACAGCGCCTTTAACATGTACTGGTGTGATGATGAGTGGCCTACGCCTGATTATACTGATTTCTTTATTATTAAATATTCCGGCTCAGGCTCGAGTTTTAATTTTGGAATTACTCTAATAAAAAGTCGCGCTGATGAGAGAGGTTGGAAAGATCCTAATAAAATAATTCACCTTGGATATCATTCCCAAGCTAAAGTGACAGATCTCAATAATGACGGTATTTGTGAAATAACTGCAGTAAAAGGTTCGTATGGACGAAAATGGGGACCAAATGCGGGGAAAAGCAATATCAGAAGGATTTTTTCTGTTAAAAAGGAAAAGCTTGTAGATATTACAAATGAAATGCCAAAAGAGAGAGATCTTTTATATAAAAATGAGACAGAAATTTTAATTGAAGAATACAAGGCTAATAATCTTTATTCTTCTGGATATCATCCTGATCAAACCTCTATGTCTCCGGCTTTGAATTTTTGGTATCATATTTTTGCTATAAATCCGAATGCCTATGGAATAAGCTTATTCAATAAATATAGAACTTTCACTTTATCACAAAAACATGCAAAGGAAGTTGAGGATGCCCTATTGAAAGATGGATATTGGAGTGAAGAATTTTATAAATCTCACCCTTTATTATCATTACAAAAATAATAAGATTTATTGAAAATTGCTCCATGTATATGGAGTTATTAAAATAATAAGTATTATCAAAACTATGGAGCCCAAATAAATAAGACTATCAAGATCAAATTTCTTTTCCAATTCTAAACCAACCCAAAAACCAAATAGGATAAGCCATGCAAGAAATGTGGCTATAGCTGGATATACAAGAATGCTAAAAACAAGAAAAGAGGCTTCAAGTAAAGGTTTAAGTATTCCATAAATAGATAATACAAAAACAAAGAACAAACTTATTAGAATGCTTATCTTATATTTAGCTAAAAATTTTTTCATAAGTTCATCCTTTTTAGCGGTAGCTGCAGTAATTGCTATCGATATCAATACGAGCTACTTTACCTTTGTATGTGTATGAATGATAAATTCTTAAATCCTCATATACTTCGCTTATTTTTTTTCCATTTTCAATAATTTCATAACATGTTTCAGAATATGTTTTTTTTGAAAATAATTGAGAATTTTTGGAACCAAATAAAGTGCCAACTAAAAAAATAACTGAACCTATTAATACTGCAATTAAAGTATTTTTATTTATTATGTTTTTCAAATTTAACAACCTTTAGCAAATAATACCTTCACTGGTTCATCTAGGTCACACCCAAACCATATGATCCTTGATTTCTCCTTGTTAAGATATTTATTCATAAATTTCCAAATATAATTGTATAATTTTCTCTAAAATAAAAATCATTGAATTGACTAGTATTCCATACATAGATCTTTGATTTCTTTGGGTCCAAATATTTATTCCAATTTTCATTTACTTTCTTTAATTTACTAAACTCAAATACATCTAATGCAGACCTACAAGAAAATATTGAATTGTAAAAATTCATACCATTTATATGAAAATTAGGATTGTATTCACTAGGCCCCCAAAAAAGCTGAAAAGGAAGAGGTATTCTTCTATTTTTAAATGCTTCTTCGTAAATTGGACCTTTGTATGAGTAAAATTTACCCATACTTTCAAAAGGAGCAAAATAACCTGTAATTTCATCATCATACTCTGATGAATGCATCATCTCTCCTTCAGGAAGTTCGCTGTATTTTATTTGTCTTTCTTTCATATATTTTGCCCAAACAGTGTCTATATTTGGATCATATATATAATCATAATTCGAGTTTTCTTTAAGTTGCTCTCTTATGTCAAATTCTGAACCTTCTATTGGCGCAATTTTTTTAATTAATTCTATTAATTCTATATTTGAGTATGACTCATCTTTAAAAAAAACATCATAAACCAAATAATGCTCACATGGCCTTTCTTTGGGTTTATAGTTATGATAATAGAATTCTCTATTTCCAATCTGCTTATTAATAAATTCCTTTAATTTTCGGTTAACCAAATCATGTTTCTCCACAAAAAGCATATAGATTAAATATTAATATAAATAAATTGTAAGCGAAACGAAGTGGCTATTCAATTTTAAAAGATTTTAAAGTCCATAAAGAGTCCATAAATTGAATAAATTAATGAAAAAAGAAAAGATAGAATAATATTATAAAATTGATTGGCTAAATTTAGCTATTTAAAGTGGTCGGGGCGGAGAGATTCGAACTCCCGACCCCCTGGTCCCAAACCAGGTGCGCTACCAGCCTGCGCTACGCCCCGATGCTGTGTTATTATCATAAAGAAATTTTAACGTCTTTTCTTTATTATCTTTTTTTGTACTTTATTGGTCCTTAATTTAAAAATTGAATTTACTAAAAGCACATCCCTGTTACCAACATAAAGTTTAGACTCACAAAAAACAAAATCATCTTTATTTGAATTAGCTTTTGCATAGCCCTCCAACCATTCTCCGGGTCTTGCAGCTGATAGAAATTCAGAATTTAGTTTAATAGTGACTCCTGCAGTTTTAGTCTCTTTATATACAGCGTGCCCACATATCCCATCTGCAAATGACATAAGCATTCCACCATGGGCTATCTGTGCGCCATTACAATGGCGGTCTAAAATAAAAGTACCGTGTAACCAAGGATCAGACGATGTATTAATGTAGAATGGTCCATTATGAGTTGTATAAGGGCCTCTTCCTCCATTAAGAATAAAGCCCTCAGGTACAACTTTTTCCATTAATTAGTGTCCAGATGCGTTTGGATTATAAACAATTGAATCTAATGGATTAGCATAGAAATCCCAGAATAATGTTAATACAATTGAACAAATTATTAATGTAACAATCATCACTGGTAAACCATATCTGAACCACTTAAGAGGAGTAATTGCAAGAGAAGGATCACCTGTATCTTTAGCTAATCTCTCAGAAATAGTAACTATGAATACATTTGCTGTTGAACCAATATGTGTTCCATTTCCTCCCATACCTACACCTAGAGCCAGAGCCCATAATAAAGGAGTTTGTAATACTGGATCACCTATTGAAGCAATAATTGGTATCATTGCTGCTGTGAATGGTATGTTGTCGATAGCAGCTGACATAACTGCAGCAACCCACATTAAAATTAATGTTGCCATAAATAAATCACTCTCAACAAATGGTATGATGAATTGGCCAAGATATTCAAGGAATTGACTTCCTTCTACTCCACCAACTAACATAAACAAAGAAATAAAGAATATAAGCAGTTGCATTTCAACTTTTTCCATAACTTCATCTAAATCAAGAGATTTTCCTAAGAAAACAAGAATTATTAAACCAAGCCCTGAAACCATCCATGGTTGCCAATTAATTGTTCCATGAATCACAAATAGTACAACCATTAAAAGTAAAACAAAAACTGACTTATTCCAAAGAGGCTTATCCTTATATTCTATTCTATCTTCAAATGTTCCTTCTGCAGGTGTACTGAGTTCTTTTCTGAATATAATTCTTAGTGTTATTAAAGTTCCTAACCAAGCCAATAAAACAATTCCACCCATATGAATTAAGAAAGTATTAAAATCTATACCAAATGCAGAACCAATCATTAAATTTGGAGGATCCCCAACTAATGTAGCAACACCTCCTGTGTCTGATAGTAATGCAGCTGCTAATAAATAAGGAATAGGTGTTATTTTGAGTGACTGACAAATTAAAATAATTAAAGGACCAAATATTACAACAGTAGTAACATTATCTAATAACAATGAAAGGCCTGTTACAGCAGTTCCAAGCAAAGCCATTAACATAAATTTTCGGCCTTTAGATATTCGACCAATATTTGTAGCCATAACTTCAAAGCCACCTGTTTTAATCATTATTGATACAATGGCCATCATACAGCCAAGTAAAAATACTACATTCCAATCAACTGCTTTAAATGCGCCAGCTGGATCATAAAAACCATAAGACATCCCAGTAA
>CACLNZ010000011.1 GCA_902608415.1 uncultured PS1 clade bacterium | reverse complement strand
GAAACATTAAATCCTTTGTGATCTCTATATATTCTTTTTTCATAAAAATATCTTATTAAATTTTTTCGTAAATTACCATTGAATGATAAGCATCGTCATCTGGTTCTTTTGATTTTTCTTCGCGTTTTACTTCTTTAAATTTTGAGCTATCTATTTTAGGAAAAAAAGCATCACCTTCAACTTCTATATCGACTTCAGTTATATATAATCGGTCTGATGTAGCTATGAATTCATTATAAATATAACCGCCACCTATAATCATTATTTCATCTGCACCATTTTCTTTAGCTTTTTGTTTCGCAATCGTAATAGCTTCCTCGGGTGATGAAGCCAGTATTGCGCCCTCCAAATTAAAGTTTTTATTTCTAGAGATTATAATATTGTCTCTGTTAGGAAGAGGTCTTCCAATTGACTCCCATGTTTTTCTTCCCATTATTATAGGTTTGTAGGATGTAATTTCTCTAAATTTTTTTAAATCGGAGGGTATATTCCATGGAAGATCACCATCAACTCCAATAACGCCATTCTTATCAATTGCTGCAATTAAACTAATGATCATCTTACTAAACTGCTATTGGAGCAGAAATATGAGGATGCGGATCATAATCCTCAAGAATAAAATCCTCATACTCGAAATCAAAAATTGTTTTTGGATTAGAGGCTATTATCATTTTTGGTAATGATTTAGGGGACCTTACTAACTGCTCTTCAGCTTGAGAAAAGTGATTTGAATATAAATGTGCATCACCAAAAGTATGAACAAATTCACCAAGATTTAATTTTGTAACTTTTGCTATCATCATAGTTAAAAGCGCATAAGAAGCGATATTAAATGGTACGCCTAGAAAAATATCAGCAGATCTTTGATAAAGTTGACAAGATAATTTTTCATTGCTGACATAGAATTGAAAAAGACAATGGCATGGTGGTAAAGCCATTTTCTCAACATCCGTTGGATTCCAAGCTGAGACAATTAATCTTCTGGAGTCAGGGTTATTCTTTATTTGCTCTATAAGTTGAGTAATTTGATCGATTTTTCCTCCATCATCTGAAGGCCAAGATCTCCATTGATGACCATAAACAGGGCCCAATTCTCCGTTACTATCAGCCCATTCATCCCATATTCTTACACCGTTTTCTTTTAGATATTTTATATTTGTTTCACCTTTCAAGAACCACAAAAGCTCATATATTATTGATTTCAAATGTACTTTTTTTGTTGTTAATAATGGAAAATTATCAGCTAGATCAAATCTCATTTGATGACCAAACACTGATCTTGTTCCTGTTCCAGTTCTATCAGATTTTTCTTCACCATTATCCATAACATGACGAAGAAGATTTAAGTACTGTTGCATAAATTACTCCACGACTCACATTCTATTTTAAACAAGTTATTTGACACTTCAAATTTTAATTGATCCGGTATATAATTAATTTGCTGTTTACAGCTATGGCAATAAACGGATTATGTAATAAACTTATCGGACCCGGGGGCGGTACCCGGCACCTCCACCATAAATATGGGGGTGAAATAGGATCGACGAAAGTGTAAAGATTCTCTTTTTGCTCGGCATTGTACCGCCGTTATCGGGCTATTTTATAGTTGCAAATAACGACTATGCTGAGTTACCTCTCGCTGCTTAAGCGCGAGCGCTCAAATTAACTCCTAATTAGTTGCATAATTAGGCGGGGCTTGAGAGGCGCCTGGCAACAGAAGCTTCTCGCTAATTTTATAAAAATTAAATTTTCCTCTAAAAAAGAGTCAGCTATAATGAATTTTTTTCAGGAGTTATTTTGGTAAAAAACAGAAAAGAATCTGACTCTTTTGGTTATATAAATGTTCCAGCCAATGCATATTGGGGAGCTCAAACCCAGAGATCATTAAAAAACTTTGATATAGGTAATGAAGTTATACCAACTTCAATCATAAAGAGTTTAGGTGTTATCAAACTTGCGGCTGCAAAAGTTAATTACTCACAAGGTAAACTTGATAAAAAAATTAGCAATGCAATTGTAAAAGCCTCAAAAGAAGTTATCTCTGGAAAATTAAATGATCATTTCCCTTTATCTGTATGGCAAACTGGATCAGGTACTCAATCAAATATGAATGCTAATGAAGTTATTTCAAATCGTGCGATTGAATTACTTGGTGGAAAAAAAGGTTCAAAAACACCAGTTCATCCGAATGATCACTGTAATATGTCTCAATCATCAAATGATACTTTCCCAACAGCAATGCATATTGCATGTACATTAGATACTAAAGAAAAATTACTTCCGTCTCTTAAAAAACTTGCCGATATCCTAAAAAATAAATCAGAAGAATTTAAGGATACAGTAAAAATAGGAAGAACTCATTTACAAGATGCTACGCCTGTTACTCTCGGACAAGAGTTCTCTGGTTATTATACTCAAGTGGAAAAAGGGATCGAGCGTGTTAATAAATCTTTAAAAGATTTAATGTATCTCGCACAAGGTGGAACAGCTGTAGGAACTGGTATAAATTCAAAAAAAGGGTTTGATAAAAAATTTGCAAGAGAATGCAGTGTATTTCTAAAAATGAAATTTGAAACTGCTGATAATAAGTTTGAAGCTTTAGCAACTCATGATGCAATAGTTGAATTTTCTGGATCTTTAAATACATTATCATCATCATTATTTAAAATTGCTAACGATATTCGTCTTTTGGGTTCTGGTCCTAGAGCTGGTCTTGGCGAAATACAATTACCTGAAAATGAACCCGGCTCTTCAATAATGCCTGGTAAAGTAAATCCTACTCAATGTGAGGCAATGACTATGTTATGCATCCAAGTGATGGGAAACCATTCAGCAATAACAATAGGTGGAAGTCAGGGTCATTTTGAATTAAATGTTTATAAGCCTATGATTGCCTATAATATTTTACAATCGATCGAATTATTATCGGATGGCTGCAATAGTTTCGTTAAAAATTGTGTTTCAGGAATTAAGTTAAATAAGAAAATGATTAATCAACACCTTAATAATTCTTTGATGCTAGTTACTGCATTAGCGCCAGTAATTGGTTATGATAAAGCTGCTGAAATAGCAAAAAAAGCACATAAAAATGGCACAACCCTCAAGGAAGAGGCAATAAAATTAAAATATATCTCTGAAAAGGAATACGACAAGATAGTTCGTCCTGAAAAAATGATTAAGCCATCTTAAGATGGTAAATCAGATCAAAAAGACTGTAAGGCTTAATGGTCATACAACTAGCCTTGCTCTAGAAAAAGAGTTCTGGGAAGAACTTAATATTATTGCAAATAATCAATCTTTATCACTAAATAAATTAATTGAAAAAATAGACACAATTGAAAGAAAGGGGAGCTTGGCTTCATCGATAAGGGTTCATATATTAAATATACTAAAAGCTCGAAACTAATAAAATGACTAATAAAAAATTTGAAAATTCAGAAATTTTTAAAAGGTTAAATGATCCTCAAAGGGAGGCTGTCTACCACACTGAAGGACCTATTTTAGTTTTAGCTGGAGCAGGTACTGGAAAAACCGGCGTTCTTACAACAAGATTAATAAGATTGTTAATAGAAAAAATAGCATTACCAGGTGAAATTCTATCAGTTACTTTTACAAACAAGGCTGCAAATGAGATGAAAGAAAGAATAACCAATCAAATTGGTGATTTATCTTCTGGATTAAAATGGTTAGGTACATTCCATTCAGTTGGCTCTCAAATATTAAGATTTCATCCCAATAAAGTAGGCTTAGAGAATGATTTTATAATTCTAGACACAGATGATCAAATCCGGCTTTTAAAGCAAATAATAAAAGATGAAAATATTGATGACAAAAGATGGCCAGCCAAACAATTACTTAACCTAATAGATAAATGGAAAAATAAAGGTTTATATCCAGAAAGTATCTCAACTAAGGATGATGATTATTTTGCTAATGGTAAAGGTCATTTGCTTTATAAAATTTATCAAGAGAGATTAAAATATTTCAATGCAGTAGATTTTGGAGATTTGATTCTTGAATCAATCAGGTTATTTGAAAATAACCCAGATATTCTAGAAAGCTACCAAAATAGGTTTAAATATATTTTAGTTGATGAGTATCAAGATACAAATGTTTCTCAATACAGACTATTAAAGCTTTTAACTGGTAAGTATCAGAATATTTGTTGTGTAGGAGATGACGATCAATCAATTTATTCTTGGAGAGGAGCGGAAATATCAAATATTTTAAGGTTTGAAAAAGATTTTCCTAATGCAAAAACGATAAGGTTAGAAGAAAATTATAGATCTACAGGCCACATACTTACTGCGGCATCAAAATTAATTGAAAATAATGATTCAAGATTGGGAAAAACATTATGGACTAATTCTGGCGAAGGGGAAAAAATAACTGTTAAATCAAATTGGGATGGTGAAGAAGAAGCGAGACAAATTACTTCAGAGTTAGAAAAACTATCTCTTAATAATTATAACCTAGATGAAACAGCTATCTTAATAAGGGCTAGTTTCCAAATGCGAGAATTTGAAGACAGATTCATAGCAGTTGGGCTTCCTTATAAAGTAATTGGAGGCCCAAGATTCTATGAAAGAAAAGAAATTAGAGATGTAAATGCGTATCTGAGGCTTGCAACGCAACCTAATGATAGTTTAGCATTAGAAAGAATTATTAATACTCCTAAAAGAGGTATCGGCGAAACTTCAGTTAAAAAAATTAGAAATCGTTCTAAAGAAAGTAATTTACCTTTAATAGAGTCTATAAAAGAATTAATTGAAGAAAAGTCTTTCAAAGGTAAAACGGCTGATTCCTTAAATAAACTGGTTAACCTTATATTTCACTGGAACCAGTTAATAAAAGAAGAAGATAAGGTTGAAATAGCAGAAGTGATAATTGAAGATTCAGGCTATCTAGAAATGCTAAGAAATGACAAATCACTTACTGCTGAAGGTCGTGTAGAAAATGTTTACGAATTATTTCGATCACTTGAACCATTCGAGAGCATAAAAGCGTATTTAGAGCATATTTCTCTTGTCATGGAAATAGACAGCAACCAACATGGTAAAAAGGTAAGTCTAATGACTCTCCATGCAGCTAAAGGCTTAGAATTTGATTATGTATTTCTGCCGGGTTGGGAGGAAGGGGTATTTCCCAATCAAAGAGCATTAGATGAAGGCGGGCTAGAGGCGCTTGAGGAGGAAAGAAGGTTAGCTTATGTTGGGGTTACCAGGGCTAAGAAAAAGGCATCAATTTATTATTCCGCTAATCGAAGGATGCATAATCAGTGGATCTCATCAATTCCATCTAGATTTGTGACAGAGTTACCCGAAGAAAATATTGAAACAGATTTATCTAATTATGCAGGTGAAAAGGAGTTATTTAAAGAACAAGAATATATTGACTTTGATCAATCAGATTACGAAACACCTGGTTGGGAAAGAGCTAGATTTGAGTCAAAGTCTAAGATTATCGACAACAAAACTGCTGAAAATTATCTTGTCAAAGATTCACCATTTGAATTAAATGAAAAAGTAATACATAAAAAATTTGGGAAAGGTAAAATTTTAAGTATTGATGGAAAAAAACTGACAATTAGCTTTGGATCAAACGGAACAAGAAAAGTTATGGAAAATTTTGTAGAAAAGATATAATTAAAAAATGAGCAATCAAAATAAATTAGCTAATTTAAGATCTTTAATGAGTAAAAGTAATATTGATGGTTATTTTTTACCTCATGAAGATGAATTTTTAAGCGAATATCTTCCTAAATATACAGAAAGACTTAAATGGCTTACAAATTTTTCTGGATCGGCAGGATTGGCTTTTATTGGTATTAAGAAAGCATCTTTATTTGTTGATGGCAGATATACAACCCAAATAAAAGAGCAAACAAATAACAAAATATATAATTATGAACACTTGATAAAGCCAGGATTCTTAGATTGGTTAAAAAGCAATCCTTTTAAAGTTAAGAAAATAGGCCTAGATCCAAAAACCATATCTTACTCAAACTATCTAACATTAAAAAAAATCTCTTTATCTCAAGAAATAGAATTAATAGAAACTAAAAATTTAATTGATCAATTGTGGAAAAGAAAAAGAAATAACAAATCAATAGTTAATAAACATGAGTTCGAGTTTTCAGGTAACAAATCAAAAACAAAGATTGATAGAATTATCAAATCTATGAAAAAAAATAGTGCTGATGCCGTTTTTGTTTCGCAACCTGAGAACATATGTTGGACATTAAATATTAGGGGTAATGATCTTGATCATACTCCCATAGTTAGAAGCTGTTTATTAATTGATAAAAAAAGAAATATTACATTATTTTCAGATAATATAAGCAATGCTTCAAATATTAAAAATTGGATTGGAAATAAAATTAAAATATTAGAAATAAGAAAAATCGAAGAAGTTATCAAAAATAAAAATTATAATAAAATTCAGTTTGATCCAAATTATACAACTCAATCACAGGCAAGCATTCTAATTAAGCACTCAAATTCATTCATATGTGTAAATGATCCAATTACACTTATGAAATCTTGTAAAAATAAAACTGAAATAAATGGAGCAAGAAAAGCGCATCTTATTGATGGAATTGCTCTAACAAAATTTATTTATTGGCTTGAAAATGAAGTAGATGCTTATAAAAATAATTATTCTGAAATTAGTTTAGCACAAAAATTATTAAAGTTCAGAATGCTCCATAAAGATTTTAAGGGATTATCATTTGGAACAATATCTTCACTAGGCTCAAATGGTGCTGTAATTCATTATCAACCTGATAAAAAAACCAACAAAAAGCTTAATGATAATGATATTTACCTTCTTGATTCAGGTGGTCAATATAAATTTGGAACTACTGATGTTACAAGAACGATATTCAATAAAGGCAAAAAAAGATTAAACAACTTCGATGAAGTTTCGCATAATTATACGCTTGTTCTTAAAGGTCACATCGCTGTAGCATCATCACATTTTAAAAAAGGTGAAACTGGCAAGAATTTAGATTATAAGGCAAGAAAATTTCTTATTGAAAATGGATTAAATTATGATCATGGGACTGGACATGGCGTAGGAAGTTACCTTGGCGTTCACGAAGGCCCTCAAAGCATATCAACTAAATCATCTGTTCCCCTATTGGAAGGAATGATTATTTCAAATGAACCAGGCTTTTATAAACCTGGATATTATGGAATTCGTATAGAAAACCTTGTAACAGTTATTAAAAGTGATCAAAATAATATGGATTTTTGTTTCGAAACTTTAACTTTAGCCCCAATCACAAAGTCATTAATTAATTTAGACATAATGACTAAAAAAGAGATTGATTGGATAAACAATTATCATAAAAAAGTTTACAAAAAATTAGCGCCACATCTTAATAAAAAAGAAAAGAGTTGGTTAAAAATTGCTACTGAAGCAGTTTAAACATTTCATTTTCATTAATTATTTCTATTTCAAGATTATTTGCCTTATCTATCTTAGAATTTGTTGGTTTTTCACCAGTAATAAGATAATTCGTATTTTTTGAAATACTTGAAACAACCTTACCTCCTAAAGACTCAATACGAACTTTAGCCTCAGCTCTACTCATACTTTCTAATGTTCCAGTTAAGACAATTCTTTTTCCTGATAACATACTATCAGTCTCAATTTTTTCATAATCTTGAACAGATACTCCCATTCCAACTAAGTTATTTACTAAATTTAAAGTTTCTCTATTTTGGAAAAAATCTATCAAAGCATTTACTACTTTATCTCCAATGCCATCAAGTGATCTTACCTCCTCAATTTCATCAAGCTTCTGCAGTTTAAAAACTGATACCATATTATCAAAAACAACAAAATGACTGGCTAGTAAGGATGCTGTGGAAGATCCTAAATGCCTAATTCCTAAGGAATAAATAAAACGATCGAAGTTGATAATTTTTTTATCTTCGATCGCTTTAAAAAGTTTAATTGCACTATCTTTGATAGTATTAATTTTAGATTTTGAACCAGAAGAATAAATCCATATTTTAGGAGGATTTTGTCGATAAGTTTTCTCAAGAGAAAAAATATCAGTTGGATCTCTAATAATTCCCATATCAAAGTAGTCATTAATTTGCTTATCACCTAACCCATCAATATCGAAACCCTCTTTAGATACAAAATGCTTTAGTCTTTCTTTAGCTTGCGAAGAACATGTAAAACCACCTGTACATCTAATATATTTTTCATAAGTTTTTACTCCTTTGTTTTCAGTTAGTATTTCTCTATATGCATATGATTTACAAACAGGACAATTCTTAGGTATTTTTATTTCTGTGGTATTTTTTTTTCTTTTTGATTTAATAACTTCAATGACTTGAGGTATTACATCTCCGGCTCTTTGGACCCATACACTATCTCCAATACGAATATCCTTTTTTTTGATGTCTTCATAATTATGCAAACTTGCATTTGAAACTAAGGCACCTCCAATATTTATAGGCTTCAATCTAGCTACAGGAGTTAGAACACCCGTTCTTCCAACTTGGATTTGAACATCTACAATTTCTGAAATAGCCTTCTCAGCTGGAAATTTATGCGCTATTGCCCATCTAGGGTGATGGCCAGTTGATTGGAGTCTTTCTCTCCAATCTATTCTGTTTAATTTATATACAATACCATCAATGTCGTAACCTAGATCCATTCTTTTATCTAAAAGATTATTATAATATTTTTCTAAAGAATTTACTGAATTATGTGTACTCGAATATGGATTAGTTATTAATCCTAAATCATTAAAATAACTCATTATATCACTATGTAAGTTAAAATTATTATTAGAAAATACACCCCAACTAAATGCAAAAAATCTTAATGGTCTTTTTGATGTTTCTTTTGGATCTAATTGTTTTAATGATCCTGCTGCAGCGTTTCTAGGATTCTTAAATATATCTTTACCTTCTTTTTTTTGTTTTTCATTAAGATCATTAAATTCATCATGAGTTATATAAACTTCACCTCTTACCTCAAGCCGATCGGGTGCTAAATTTTTGTTTAAAGATTTAGGTATATCAATTATTGTCTTTAAATTATCTGTGACATTCTCACCTAAATCTCCGTCACCCCTAGTTGCTCCTAAAATTAATTCACCTTCATCATATATAAGTGTTGCAGATAACCCATCAATCTTCGGTTCTGCAATAAATTCTATTTCTTCTTTGTCCTCAAGAAGTAAAAAATTCTTTAACCCATCAACCCAATTATTAACTTCATCTATATTTTTAGCGTTTTGTATGGATAACATAGGAATCTTGTGTTGAACTTTAGAAAAACCTTCTAGAGGTTCTGATCCAACTAAATCTGTAGGTGAATTATTTTGTTTAAGTTCAGGAAATTTTTTTTCAATTTCTATTGCTTCTCTTACTAGTTCATCATACTCAGCATCTGATATTGATGGATTATCATCCTGATGGTACCTTTTATTGTGCTCAATAATCCTTTCATAAAGAAAATTTAATTTAGATTTAGCATCATTTTCCAAGACATTAGATTTTCTCATTTAGCTTACTGTAAAAAATCATTGATTAAATCATAGGTACTTTCATACCATTCACTATCTGGAAAGTTATACCCTAACACTGCTGCGGTAGCTTTTGCTTCATTGATTAAGCCAAGAGAAATATATCCCTCAACTATTCTATGAAGGGCTTCTGGAGTATGGCTAGTGTTCTGATATTCAGTTATAACATATCTAAACCTGTTAATACCGGCTAGAAATGCGCTTTGTTTCATATAATATCTACCTATATACATTTCTTTTCCCGCTAAATGATCGCGAGTTAAATCAATTTTAAGTTGAGCATCTTTAGCATAATCAGATTCTGGATAACGCCTAACCACCTCATTAAAAGAATTCAATGCTAAATCTGTTATTTTTTGATCTCGAGCAACATCGGAAATTCTTTCATAGTAAGATTGGCCTATTAAATAATAAGCATAAACAGCGTGTCTGTTGCCTGGGTGTAAAGATATAAATCTTTGAGCTGATGAAATAGCTTCATCATATTTATTTTGAAGATAATAAGTATAGGAAGACATTAGCATTGAACGTCTTGCCCAAGGGGAATAAGGATGTTGTCTCTCAACTTCATCAAATTCATATGCTGCAGCCTGGTATCTTCCGTTTTCCAGATGGTATACAGCGTTGTTATAAATAGCAGCTAAAGTCCTTTCACGATATTCAGGTCTTTCACTATCACTTGCGCATGCAGAAAGGAAAAGCGCTAAAGTAATGGTCATTAAATTAACTCTATTTTTTTTGAATAAAAGTTTCATAAAATGATTATATTATTAAATTTATAAAAGAGCTACATGTTGGTTGAAAAATTAAGCCGTCAATAATTCTTTGTTACTATCAGTACTTACTGCATCATCTATTTCAAAAAACTCAAAAGAGTCTTCATTGTCAAATAACTCTTTCAAGAGAAGATTATTCATATGATGACCACATAAGTAACCCCTGTATTCACCTTGAATGCGATACCCAGAAGTAAAAATATCTCCTACAGCATCTAATAGTTTATGAACAACAAATTCATTTTCAAATCTTAATCCTTCGGAATTTATAACTTCATCATCATCAATAATTATACAATTATCTAAACTACCGCCAAGACCAAGACCCGACATTCGTAAAGCTTCAACATCTCGCATAAAACCAAAAGTTCTAGCCTTAGAAACATTATCTTTAAAGTTAAAGTTCTCAAGGTTTATTGATGCTTCTTGCTTTCCAATTACTTTATCTGAAAAATCTATTGAAGCAAAAAAATTCATATTATTGCTGGGACTAAGGGAACATTTTTTTTCTCCATCAACAATCTCAATATTTTTAGTAATTTTAAGAAATTTTCTTTTTTCTGATAATTTAGATAATCCTGAATTTTCAATAAGATCAATGAATTGTTTTGAGCTTCCATCCATAATTGGAACTTCAGGACCATTAATTTCAATGTCAATATTATCAACTCCAGATCCTGATAATGCAGCCATTAAGTGTTCAATTGTTGAAATTTTACAATCGTTTTTATTTTTTATTGTAGTGCACATATTTGTATCAGATACATTCTGATAGCTAGCTAAAATTGCTCTTTCAGATATATCACCTTCTATATCTGTTCTTATAAACCTAATTCCTGAATTAGGTTTTGAAGGTTTTAAGGTAATCTCTATTAAATCACCCTTATGGAGACCAATTCCAGATGTTGATATTGTATTCTTTATTGTTGTCTGCCATGGATAAAAACCGGAAGCCGCTAGAAAATTACAAGACATTTTAAATTTCCACTAAAATATTAATATACTAGTTATCAGTGATAATTAAAGAATCCAAATCAAACTTTGTGTCTATTTGTAACTTTAAATATCAATATTAATTTAAATTTTATTTATTAGTTTTTTGCCAATCTTCAAGCGGTTGATGAACAAAAGCAGGTTTTTGTTTTTCTATTAAAGCAATTAAACCTGTAATCATATTATTTAAAGCAACACTTAAGGCTTCAGCTACATCATCATCATTAAGCCTATTATCTGACTCTACTTTACCTGACCATCTAATTTCAGAACTATTATCATTAATAGGTATAATTTTTGCGACAACAACATAATCTTGCATACCGACTGGTTTTCCATCTGTCAGCTTATAGGAAAATGATAAATCTTTATCGCTATATGCAATTAATTCATGCTGAACATATCCTTGTGTAATTAAGTTAATATCTCTTATTGCCCCAACACCTTTACCTTCAACAGAAATTGTACTTTCACTTCCTCCAGGAACCCACCTAAGAACGCGATCGAAATGTTTCATCTCATCCCAAATTATTTTAGAAGGTATATTGGCAACACGGCTTACTTCGACAGTTTTCATTTTAGATAGTTTTTTAGTTAATTTTATTGTTTATTTTTTCTTAAAAAAGCAGGAATTTCCATTTGTGAATCAAAATCTTTATCGTCTTCGCTATTATCAAGTCTATCACTCTTAAATAAAGGAACATCATCATTCTCCCAGTCTTCGGGGTCAGGCAGATCTTCAATAACTTGCACTTCATCCTCTGTCTCTTCTTCTTTTATTTCTTCTTCTTTTATTTCTTCTTCTTCGATATCGTCCATTTTTTGGTCATAAGATTTATCTTCCATTAAATCTGGATAATCATTTGTATTTACTGGAAGATCTTGATTAACTTTTCTTACTTCAAGATCCACTGACTGAACATCATCACCAAGCTCTTCAGGATGATCATTGCTTGAAGCTTCAATTTCAATAACTTTATCTTCAACATGATCATTCATTCCTGTAGCAACAGTAGCTACAATTAGCTCATCACCTAACTCTTCATCCATAAAAACACCTGTTATAATTTCGCAATCATCCGGGTTATTTACTTCATTTTGAATAACATTTGTTGCTGCATCAATTTCTACAGGGGTGATTTCAGTGTTTGCAGTAATTGAGATAAGCAATCCTCTAGCATCCCTTAAATTGATACCGTCCAGCATTGGATTTGATATAGATGTTTTAGCAGCAATAACTGCTCTATCTTCACCTGAAGCCTGGCCAACACCAAACATTGCTTTTCCAATAAATGCCATAATTGTCTTAACATCTGCAAAATCTATATTAATTCTTCCTCTTTTAGTTATTAATGAGCTAATTGCAGAAACACCATCATATAGAGTTTTATTGATTATTTCATTACATTCATCAAAAGAAGTTTCAATATTAGCAACTCTAAATACATTCTCATTTGGTACAACTATAAGTGTATCAAGACATTTTGAGAGCTCATCAATGCCCTCTTTGGCCATCTTCATTCTTTTTGTTCCATCATACTTCCATGGAGTCGTTACAACTCCAACGGTAAGTATGCCCATCTCTTTTGCAAGTTTTGCTACTACTGGAGCAGCACCTGTACCTGTTCCTCCACCCATGCAGGCAGTAATAAAAAGCATATTTATTCCTTTAAGGTAACTTTTTAACTCCTCTATAGATTCCTGCGCTGCTTTCTTTCCTATTTTGGGATCAGCTCCTGCGCCTAAACCCTTTGTAATATTTGCTCCAATCTGAATTCTTGTAGTCTGGCCATGTTCCTCTAATGCTTGAGCATCTGTATTAACAGCATATAAATCTACACCCTTTAAACCATTATCAGTCATAGTTCTTAGAGCATTACCGCCTCCGCCTCCAATACCAAGAAGGGCAAGACGAGGCTTTAATTTTTCAACCTCAGGTGCAGATAATTCTATTGACAAACCAACCTCCATAAAAGTTTAGTTAATTTTTCTACTGATTCTTAATTTTTAACAAGAAATAGGAGCACTTAAAAATCTTGACCCATAAGATTTTTAAAGAAATTACCAATTTTCTCAGCACTCTTTATTGTTATTGTTTCATGATTCTTTTTAGATTTTTTTAAGCAGTGTATTAATACACCTGAACATGACGAAAATGAAGGACTTCCAATTTCTCCTGACAAACCGCCAATTTTAGTAGGTGAGCCTACCCTAACATTTGTATCAAAAACTCTTTGAGCTAATTCAATGCTTCCTGGTAATCCCGCTGTACCACCTGTTAATACAACATTTCTTTTTGCATATTCAGAATAACCAGATTGTTCAATTGCTTCATCGACTTTCTCTAGTATTTCTTCATACCTGTATTTAATTATAGAGATCAAATTACTTAGTTTAAATTTACTCCTAATATTGTTTTCACTGTCATTGGGAATTTCATAATATTGTTCAGAGTCATTAGCGCCCATAATTGTATTGCCATATAAATTCTTAATTCCTTCAGCATACTCAAAAGATGTATGCAACCCTAAGGCGACATCATTAGTTATATACCACCCTCCTAGATTTATAGTTTTGGCATAAACTATTGTTCCTTCAAAAAATATTGATATTGATGTGGTGCCACAACCAATATCAATACAAACTGAACCAAAATCTAATTCATGCTCCTGTAAGCATGCTAAACCTGATGCATATGGTTTTGCAACAAAGCCCTCAATATTCAAATGCATATTTTTAATTATATTTTCTATATTAATAAGAGGATTAATTTCAGATGTAATATAATTCAATTCTACACCAAGCTTGTCTGCTACTAAACCTGATGGATCGTTAACATTTCTGGTTCCATCTACAAAAAAATTCGATGGAACAATATGAATTATTTTCTGGTTAGTCGGAGTATATTTTTTATTAGTTATAGAAATAACTTCAGCAACATGCTCTTGCTTAATTGTTCTTTCTGGAACATTTATCGAGCCTTTTAAAACATGACTTTTCAGGAAATCGCCAGAAATACAAACATAAACATTATTAATCTCAATATTTGCGTCTTTTTCAGCTTTATCTAAGGCAAGCCTTATCGATTTTTCTGCCTCCATCTGGTCAATAACTTTACCATTCCTTATGCCTCTTGTTTGACAATATCCAGATCCAACAACGCGCAATGCTCTCTTTTCTCTTGTTATTTCGTCAATTTTAGCAATAAAACAAACAATTTTATCTGAGCCAATATCTATAGATGTCAAAATATTTTTTGATTGATTTGATTTATTTTCTGTTGAAAATAAATCTATTTGATTGCTATTTTTTTTCATTAACTTCTTTTGAAAATTCTATCTGTAGAGATTTCACCTTTTATTCTTAAATCAATCTTTTTGTGACCCTTTTCTATTAAATTATAATCTTTTAAATGCTGATCGAGCTCAAGCAAGGCATCATTTACATCCCCCATAGGTAATTTAATTAAGACACCCTCTTTAAAATATAAATCCCATCTCCTTTTTCCAATAAAAGTTGCATAATCAATCCTTCCTCTTAATGAAGGATAATCATCTAAAGCATTTAAAAAATTACTAAGATTTAAATCCGCTTCATTTCCATAAATAAAAAATAAATCAGCATAAGAGTCTTTTTTTTGGATTTTTTCAATATGATATCCATCCTTATCAAGTATTAGAACTTCATTTTTATATTCCCAAATAACAGCAGGTTCATACTCTTCAATAAAAATATGGATTTCATTCGGTAGCCTTCTACTTACTTTTGCACTTTTTATCCAAGGGACTGATAAAATATTTTTTTTTATTTTTTCTAAATTGACATTAAGAATTGGCGAGTTGAGCTCAATAGATAAAGAAGATAAGATTTTTGTCTTATTTGATCTTACCCTTCCATCAAGTTTTAATTTTTCAAGTTTAAAAAATGAATTTGAAAAATTATTATAATAATTACTTACAGGATTATTTTCATACAAGAATAAATAAATTGAAAAAGTAATTATGATCAAAAACAGGATAAGAAAAAAATATGTTTTTCTTTTTAATTTTAACATATTGCATCCTCAATGATTAAACTAATTAAATTATTATAAGAAATGTCTTGAAAAGCTGCCAATTTCGGAATTAATGATGTTTTAGTTAGACCGGGGTTTGTATTTAACTCTAAAACATAAGGACTAAGGATTGTATCTTCTTCTAAACGAAAATCTGTTCTTGTAACACCCTTACATCCAAGCAAGTTATGGCAATTTATAGTTAAGTCTTGAATTTTTTTGTAAGTTTCGCGAGGGATATCCTTGGCTAAAATATATTCTGACATACCTTGCGTATATTTAGTTTCGTAATTATAGAAAATATTTTTAGTTTTAATCTCCATAACTTCTGTAGGTTTATCAGCTATAATTCCACATGTTAGCTCTCTGCCTTCAATATATTTTTCAACCATTATATATTTACCATATTTCCAATTTTTTATACCTTTCAAGAAACTAGTCTTATCTGATTCACTCAAAATTATGTATACACCAAAACTTGAGCCATTATTTATTGGTTTAATTACAGATGGAATTAAAATATCATTTTCATTTATGTCATCCTTATCAATCATTTTATATTGAGGAGTAGGTACATCATTTCTAATAAAAATTTCTTTAGAAAATGCCTTATTCATTGCAAGAATAGATGAGGAAATGCCTGAATGAGTATATTTTATACCAATTTCTTCAAGAAGTGCCTGTATTTGGCCATCCTCACCAAATTCACCATGAAGAGCATTAAAACATAGATCAAAATTAGAACTGATTAATTTTTCTAAAAAATCGTCTTTGCAGTCTATCGAAGTATATCTGAGACCTAATTCTTTAAGAGCCTGCTCCACATTTTCACCTGTTTTTAGACTGATTGCTCTTTCATCTGAGTAACCCCCTTTTAAAACTGCAATCTTTCCCTTAAATGTCATCAATGCTCTCTCCTATAAGTTGAATTTCCCATTCAAGCCTTATGCCATGATGTTTCTCAACCTTATGAATTACAAATTCACCAAGCTTCTCAAAATCTTCTGCTGATGCGTTACCTGTATTTATAAAAAAATTATTATGAATTGGTGAAATCATTGCACCACCAATTTTATAACCACTCAAACCAGAAGAATTGATTAATTCCCAAGCCTTTACTTCTTTTGGATTTTTAAATGTGCTTCCACCTGTTGCTACCTTAGAAGGTTGCGATTCCTCCTTAGAACTAATAACTGAATCGATCTTCTCTTTAATATTTGATTTATTCTCATGTCTTCCTTGGAAAGTAGCTTCAATTATAATTTGATCTGTTTTAATAGTAGAATTTCTATATGAAAAATTCATTTCTTCGTTATTGTATGATTTTAATTCTCCATCTTTTTCTAGAATTAAAACTTCATCGATAATATCTTTTATTTCTGAACCATAACAACCGGCATTCATTGCTATAGCGCCTCCTATATTACCAGGAATACCAGATAAAAATTCAAAACCCCCTAAATTATTATCATAAGCAAATTGTGAAACATTTTTATCAAGCAATCCTGATCCAAGTGTAATTTTATTATTTTTATGAATTTCAAGTTGTGAAAAACTTGGCGGTATAAGAATAGTAACTCCAGAAATACCCCCATCTCTTATCAAAACATTTGATAGCCTTCCAAAAACACTAATTTTAACCTTACTATCAATGTGTTTTAAAAAAACTGCTAAATCTTCTTTATTCTTAGGTATATATAAACATGAGGCCTTTCCGCCAACTTTTAACCATGTTAAATTTTCAAGGGATTTATCAAAGAAAATCTTTCCCTGAATCAAATTACTATTAATTAAATCATGAAATTGAGGCATGTTCTTTACCTAAATCATTTAAATAATTATTAGCTAACTCAGAAATGTTTCCTGCACCCATAAATATTACTGTTTCTCCTTTTTTAACTTCATCATTTAGAAAATCTTCAACTTTTTTAAAATTATTAAATGCAAGAGTTTTAGTTTTAGAATTTTTTTGTATACTTATAGCCAAGCTATTAGCATTAATATTTTTTATTTTGTTTTCGCCAGCTGCATATACTGGAAGAACAATAACAAAATCAGAATTTTTAAAACTTTTAGAAAATTTATCAAAAGTTTGCTCTATCCTAGAAAAACGATGAGGTTGTATAACAGTAATTATTCTTCTATTTGACAAATCTCTTAATGCCTTTAATGAAGCTTCAATTTCTGTTGGATGATGAGCATAGTCGTCAAAATATTTTTTTTGATCTAATGTTTTTATTAATGTCATTCTCCTTTTTACACCTTCAAAACCTCTCAATGCTTGGCGAATAAATTTAAAACTTATTCCAGTTCTATGAGATATTGTAATTGCTCCTAGAGCATTAAGTAAATTGTGTCTTCCGTGCATTGGGAATTGAATATTTTTATATATTTTTCTCTCTTCATTTATATTTTTAATTTCAATATCAAAAGTTTGTCCGTGCTTATTAATTCTAATATTTTTTGCCTTATAATTAGCTCTTGCATTTGTTCCATAAAAGAAATGATCAGATCTCTTTTGTTGGGTTGCTATTTTATATAATTTGTCATCGTCAGAACAAATAACAGAAAACCCAAAAACAGATATGTTGTTAATATATTGTTCAAATGCATTTTCAAGATTCTTCATATTATTGTAGAAATCAATATGTTCGTCATCAATTGAAGTTATTAACCCGCTAAAAGACGGTAATTTAATAAAACTTCCATCAGACTCATCTGTTTCAACTATCATCCAATCACCTAAACCTAACCTAGTGTTAGATCCAAGAGAATTTATTATTCCCCCATTTATAACGGTAGGATCTAATTCAGATTTTACAAATATTTCAGAAATAATTGATATTGTTGTAGTTTTGCCATGGCTTCCGGCTACTGTGATTGTTTTTTTCATTCTCATTAATTCTGCAAGCATTTCTGCTCTACTTATCAATTGGATTTTAATCTTTATGGCCTCTTTTATTTCAACATTTTGTTTTTTTATTGCAGATGAATAAACGATTAATGATGAACCTTTAATATTGCTAGCATTATGTCCAATTTTAATTTTTATACCTAATTTCTTTAATCTAACAACATTTGATCCTTCCTTTTGATCTGAGCCTGTTACTTCATATCCTAAATTGTGAAGTATTTCAGCTATACCGCTCATTCCTATGCCGCCTATACCAACTAAAAAAATTCTTCCTTTTTTATTAAGATGGTCCATTTCTAACCTATAACCTTTTCAGCAAAATCAGCAATATTTGACGATGCATTAGGCATACCAAGTAATTTAATATTTATAGAAAGTTTTTCACGCTTGTTTGAATCATTAATTAATTCTAATATTTTGTTAGATAAAGATTGGGGATTAAGATTGTTTTGATCACATACAATTGCTGCATTTGCCAACTCAAAATTTCTTGCATTATGTTCTTGATCTCCATCAAGTGTATTTGGCAAAGGAATAAAAATGCATGGTTTACCGCATATAGCCATCTCACTTAAAGTTGATGCTCCAGCTCTAGAAATAACAATATCTGATTGGTTTATTAACTTTGGTAGATCGTAAAAAAATTCACTAACATTATGTCTTATGTTATTTTTTGAAAAATAATCTGTTAAGAAATTAATATCTTCTTTTCTACATTGTTGAACAATATTCAAATTTTGAAATATTTCTGATGGTAAATAATTCAGTGACTTAGTAACTAATTCTGTTAGGAAGGCCGCTCCATGACTACCGCCAAATATTAGTATACTAATGTTTCTTTTATCAAATATCTTTTTTTCGTCTTTATACTTAACTATTTCTTCTCTAACTGGATTACCCAAGAAATTATGGTTATTAATATTTTTATGTGCCTTTATTCTTGTATTTTTAAATCCATTTGAAACACCATCAGAAAAAGAACATAAAAAACTATTTGCTCTTCCAAAAATCGTATTTTGTTCATGTATTATTATTTTACGACCTAATAACTTCGAGGCTAGCAAAGGAGATAAACTCGGATAACCTCCAAAGCCAATAGACAATATTGGTCTGGTTAAAATTATCCAAAAAAGGGAAATAAAAAATCCTAATAATAATTTAAAGGCCACTTTTGGCCATTTTATAAAACCTTTATTTGTAAAGGTATCTGATGGAACAAGAATAATTTTGTCGGCTTTAAAATTATCTAAGAATTTTTTTACTCTTTTATCGGTCAGCAATATTATTCTATAGTTTCTTTTCCTTAATTCATTAGAAACAGCATCAGCTGAAAATAAGTGACCACCTGATCCTCCTGCTGCGATCATTATGTAAGGTTTATTTTTCATAAATATTTAACATTGATTAATTTTTTAATTTATCTGGCGCCTTTAAGTCATTTGTTTTTTTTGTTAATGCTAAAAACATTCCCATTGTAATGCCCATAGCCAGTAATGAAGAGCCTCCATAGCTAATAAAAGGCAAAGTCATTCCTTTTGCAGGTATTAAACTTAAATTTACTGCTATATGTATTAGCGCTTGAAGCCCAAACAAAATAATTAATCCAGATGAAGCAAGTTGATTGAAAAAATTATTTTGATTCATAGATCTTATTAATCCTCTCATTATTAATATTAAATATAAAAACATCAGCGACATAGTTACTATTAAACCATTTTCTTCAGCAATTGCTGCAAAAACAAAATCTGTATAAGCATCAGGAAGATGATATTTAACCCAACTTTCACCAATACCTTTTCCAAAAATTTGTCCATTTTCAATAGCATCAATAGCAGCTTGAGTTTGTGTCAGTTTTGAATTAATCGCACCTCCTCCAAACCATATTTCTATCCATGAATCTAATCGCGAAGCAAAATGAGGGAAATTAAAATAAAATAAAATTATTGATATCATAGAAATTAAACCAGCTGGAGCTATTATTACCCAAGGGAACCCCTGTACAAATACCAAGCATAGAATTGTTATAAATAACAATATAGTTTGCCCTAGATCCGGTTGGAGCATTAAAGGTGTAGCAACTAAAATAAATAGTAATCCTGGAATTAAACTATATTTATTATTTTGCTCTTCTTTCGATCTGGCAAAAAACCAAGCCGATAAAATGATTAAGCAGGGTTTCAAAAATTCTGAAGGTTGAATCGTAATTATCCCAAAAACTGATATCCACCTTGACGCCCCTCCGCTCGAAAAGCCAATAACAAGTGTTAATAAAACCCCTAACAAACTAAATGCAAATAGGATAAGGGATATTTTTCGAGTAAAGTCTTTCGGTAATATTGATATTGTCACCATTAAAGCCACAGAAATAAATAGAAAAACTGATTGTTTAATTAAAAAATAATATTGATTAGCTTTTAGATGTCCCGCTTCTACTGGACTAACTGCCAACGAAAAGAATAATCCACTTAACCCAAGAAATATTATACCAAATAACATATACCTATCTACTGTGAACCACCATTCACCGACTGGACCTGTATTGGTTCGTGAAATTCTTAACATTTTACCACTAAATTATTCACTATTTTAGTGAATTTATTTCCTCTTTCCTGATAATCAATAAATTGATCTTGTGAACTACATCCAGGAGATAAAAGAATACAACCTCTTTGACTTTTTAAAACTTCCTTGTAGGCGGCTTTAGTTGCACTTTCTAAATTATACGATAGTTCAAATTTAACTTTTTTCGGTATTATTTGACTGAGTTGATCAGATGATGATCCAATCAAGTAGATTTTTTTAATATTTTTATTAGATAAATCTAATTTACTTAGATCATTGTTTTTCGATAGCCCGCCAAGAATCCAATATATATCTTTAAACTGACTTGCGGCAAAGTTAGCTGCTGCAGGATTAGTTGCTTTAGAGTCATTAATAAAGCTTACGCCATCACGTGAACAAACTTCATAAATTCTATGATTAAGATTCTTAAATTTTGTTAATTGATTTATCACGAAATTTCGATCAATATCTAAAATATCCATTACCTTAATTAAGGCTGGTAAAAATTTTTTAATTATTCCATTTTGAGAAATTTTATTACTCAGATCATTAAATTCATTATCTTTAAATAATACATGCTTTGGAGAAGGATTAATTTCCTTTAATATTTTTTCTGATAAATAAAAATCATCAAAAATTGCATAATCTGCATTTCCTTGATTTAAAAAAATTTTTGTTTTTGTTTTTTGATATTCTTCATAGGATTCATATCTTTCATTGTGATCCTCATAAACATTTAATAAAACCGATATATCCGCCCTAAACTCATCAATTAACTCCAATTGAAAGGATGAAACCTCTAAAATAATGATATCAAATTCATCTGCATTTATAGATAAGACCGGTATACCTATATTTCCGGCTATAGAACTTTTTAGGCCTGATTTTTGGAGTACTTCATTTAAAACGGATACAAATGTTGATTTACCATTTGTTCCAGTTACAGCGATAATCTTTTTTCTAATTCCTAAGCTTTTTAGCTCTTGGTAAAAAACCTCTATATCGCCAGCAATCTTTATTTTATTTTTTTTAGATTCTTTAACAATAAAGGAGTCAGCGCCAAAATTTAATGCAATACCTGGTGCTAATATTAATAAGTCAATCTTTTCCCATGGCCATTTTCTTGGCTCATTAAACTCATAACCTTTTTTTTCTAATTCTTTTCTTTTTTTCTCACAATCATCCCAAATAAAAATATTTTTTTTGTCCTTAAGTTTTTCATATGAAGAAATGCCACTTTGCCCTAAACCATAAATAATAATATTTTCATAATTCTCTAACATTATTCGTTTTACCTTATTTTCAATGTCGCTAATCCAATTATCGCTAGTACAAAAGATATGATCCAAAATCTAATTACTATTGTTGACTCAGACCAACCTTTCTTTTCAAAATGATGATGTATCGGAGCCATTCTAAATACTCTCTTTCCAAAAACTCTATAAGAGAAAACCTGAATTATTACAGACATTGCTTCAAGAACGAAAATACCGCCAATGACAATTAAAACTAGTTCATGTTTAGTAATTACAGCTATAGAGCCTAAAATAGCACCCAAAGATAGTGAGCCCGTATCCCCCATAAAAATCATAGCTGGAGGAGCGTTAAACCATAAAAAACCTAAACAACTTCCCAAAAGCGCGCAACATAAAATACTTAACTCTCCTGAATCTGGTATATAATTTATTCTTAAATATTCCGAAAACACTAGATTACCAGATAGATATGTAATTAAACCAAAGCTAGCTATTGCAATCATTATTGGGACTATGGCTAATCCATCTAATCCATCAGTTAAATTAACTGCATTTGATGTTCCAACAATGACAAAACTTGTAAAACAATAATAAAGAATTAATCCTAAGAAAAAAACACCATTCACAAATGGAATTGATATACTGAAGACTAATTCTGAAGACGACTGCAAAGAAATTAAAAAAATTAAAACAAAAGAAGATAAGATTTGTAATAAAAACTTATTTTTTGATGAAATTCCTTTTGGGTTTTGATCTCTAATTTTTTTTCTGTCGTCAATATACCCAATCAAACCAAACAAAATTGCAGATAAAATAACTATCCACATAAAACTATTAAAAATATCCCCCCAGATTAGTGTGCTAATTAAAAAACTAAAGAGAATTAATAGCCCTCCCATAGAAGGTGTCCCTTTTTTTGAATATAAATGACTTTTTGGCCCATCTTCCCTTATAGGCTGTCCATTACCTTGTTTGCTAAGCATGTCCTTTATAAACTTTGGTCCAATAAGTAAAACAATTAGCAGTGATGTTATTATCGCACAGCCAGCTCTAAAAGAGAGATATGTAAATAAGTTCACTCCTGGAAAATCAAAGTTTAATAATTGAATTAAGTATAAAAACATCAAGCAATCTTTCTTATAGGTTTTTGGGCATTTATCTCTTCAATTATTTTTGTAAAATTAATTTTTGATGATGCTTTAAGCATTACAGTATCGTTATTATCAAATAGATCTTGTAAATTAAGAATAACTTGATCAACATTTTGAAAAAGAGCACCTTTCTTTTGAAAATCAATTTCTTCCCATAGATATCTAATTTCTTCACCTACAGCATAAACAATATCTATAGATGTATTATTTATTAATTGAGCAATTTTCTTATGATAATTTTCAGAAAATTTACCTAATTCCATCATGTCTCCAATCAATAAAACTTTTCTTGAACAAGAATCAGAGTTTAGGTTACTAAAGGATACTATAGCGGCTTCCATTGAATTGGGGTTTGCATTAAAGCTTTCATTAATTATTGATAATGATTTACCAAGGAAGTTTAAATTAAATTTGTTTCCTCTACCTTCAATATTTTTAAAATTTGATAGTTTCTTTATGAATTTTTCAGTTGGATTATTTGTAATTTGACAAGTCATTAATGCAGGTAAAGTGTTTAAGGCCATGTGCTCACCAGACATTGCTAATTTATAATTTATTATTTTATCTTTAATTTTTACTTTAAGTACATTGCTATTATCTATTTCAATATTCTCTTTTAGATAAATGTCAGAGTCTTCTAAAACTCCAAAAGTTGAAATATTTAAACTTTTATTTTTAATTATATTTATATCTAAATCTGATTTGAGGTTTTCATTAATTATTAAACTTCCGTTATCGACAACACCTTTGGCAATCGATAGCTTTTCTTCTATTAAATCTTCTTTTGAGTTAAAATTACCTATATGAGCTTCTCCTACATTATTAACAATACCAATATGAGGCTTAATAAGATTTGTTAACTTTAATATTTCACCTTTATTATTCATTCCGATTTCAAATACAGCGTAATCAACATCTATTGGCATTCTTGAAAGAGATAAAGGTACACCTATATGATTATTGAATGATCTTTCAGATTTGTGAACTCTGCCATAATCAATCAAACAACTTGATATCATCTCTTTTAATGTTGTTTTGCCTGAACTTCCTGTTATTCCTATTATTTTGGCTTTAGTTCTTTGACGAGCATAATTGGCTAACTCATTAAGCGCTTTATAAACATCATTAACAAAAATTACCTTATTTGAATTAATAAGAGATGGTCTATTTGAAATTGCGGAGCAGGCTCCTCTATTTAGGGCATCTTCAATAAAATCATTTCCATCATTATTAAAACCAGGTAAAGCAAAAAAAATGTCACCTTTATTTAATGTTCTAGTATCAATTGAAATACCTGAAGCAGACCAATCACAGCTACCATGCCCATTAATTATACCTAGTACCTCTTTACCATTCCATAATATCTCAGCCATTCAGTTACCTATCACTTCTCTTACTATCTCTTGATCAGAAAAAGGAATTTTTTTATCGTCAATAATTTGAAACTTTTCATGACCTTTACCAGCAATTAAAATTGAGTCACCTTTCTTACCTTGATTGATTGCCGTAATTATAGCCTCTTTTCGATTAGGAATTTCTAAGGCTGATGGACAAGTTTCTAATATTGCCTTTCTAATTCTTTCAGAATCTTCATTTCTTGGGTTATCATCTGTAATAATTACACCATCTGCAAAATTTTCTGCTATTTCTCCCATAATAGGTCTCTTAAATTTATCTCTACCCCCTCCACAACCAAAAACAAGAGTTATCTTATTTTCTGTAAGCTCTCTTAGAGAAAATAAAGCTGCAGTTAATGCATCTGGAGTATGAGCATAATCAACATAAATCTTTGCTTTTATTTTGCTCAATCCACAGAACTCAAGTCTTCCAGGAATTGACCTAAGATCTTTTAAATGCTCAAAAACCTTTTCTGATGGTGAGCCTGAGGCTATTGCTAATCCTGCTGCACATAAAATATTCATGGCTTGAAAATAACCTTCAACCTTAAGAGGAATTGAAAATTGTCTACCACTATATTTAAAGATCATTTCCATTCCAGACTCTGTTGGAATCAACCTTCTCAAATTAAGTGCGTTCGCTGACTCACCAACCTCTATTACGCCTTTTCCACTAGCATTTATAATTGAAGATAATTCTCTGCCTTCTTCGGTATCAATACAAATAACTGAATAGTTATCTTTAGGAAGTATTTCTGTAAAAAGACGTTTCTTTGCATCAAAATATTCTTCCATAGTCTTGTGATAATCAAGATGGTCTTGGCTAATATTTGTGAATCCTGCTGCTCTAATTTTAACATTATCAATTCGATATTGAGATAAACCATGGCTTGAGGCCTCTAAAGCTAAATGTGTAAAGCTTTGATTATATAATTTTTCTAATGTCTTATGTAACAAAACGGGGTCTGGGGTAGTGATATTTGTATCTTGTATTTCTTCATTTCCAATAATACCTAAAGTACCAATACTAGAAGATTTCAATCCCATTAAATTCCAAATTTGTTGTAAAAAATTTGTTGTAGATGTTTTTCCATTAGTTCCTGTAATTGCACAAACTGTCTCAGGAGAATTATTAAAAAAAATTGATGAAATATAGGATAAGTATTTTCTTGGATTTTCATCTTTGATTACTGGAATATCTAATTTTAAATCAGAATCTGGAGAAGTTACAATGACACAAGCACCTTTTCTAATTGCTTCATTGATAAAATCTTCACCTCGATTTATTTCTCCTTGAATAGCTACAAAAATATATCCTGGCTTAACTTTTCTGCTATCGCATGTCACGCCCTCAATAATAACATCTGAAGGTAAATCATTTTTTATATCTTTTAATGAAATCATTAATTATCTGCCCTTGCGTGTTCTTGGAAAGCACTAAAATTATTTTGAATTGGAATATTTAATTGAGGAGCTATTAGTTTTATGATTTCACCAGCAGCGGGTGCGGCATTCCAGTATGCTGAAGAACCTCTTACATCTTTTTTTCCTTTTGGGTTATCTAGACTAACCAAAACAATATACTCGGGATCATTTCCTGGAAAAGCACCTACAAAACTAGTCATCCTTCCACAATAACCTCCTGTGATACAAGGTTTGTCAGCAGTCCCAGTTTTACCAATAACATTATATCCATCAACATCAGCTTTTTTTCCAGAACCATTCTTAACAACTTCGCGCATAACATAACGCATGCTTTTGCTTACATCAGAACTAATTAATTTAGCGTTAGTTTTATAACTTTTATCTCTAGGATATAATGTTGGTTCTATTAAATATCCTCCATTAACAACTGCAGCAACAGCTGATGCAAATGATAAAGGTACTACACCTAAACCCTGTCCAAAGGATATCTGCTCCATTGATAATTCATTCCACCTCTCTGGTAGACTTGGCTTTCCCATTTCATAAAGTTCAACAAATTGTTCGTCGAGTAACCCTGTTTCAGATAAAAATCTTTTTTGTGTTTCTAATCCAACTATATGAGCAATTTGAGCCATACAAATATTAGAAGAGTTGATAAGACACTGTGCGGCATTCAAATATTGCACCTTACTCTTACGATAATCTGAAAGACATTTTTTTCGGCCTTTATTAATACATTTCCATACATCAAACTCATTGGATAGATTAATTTTTTCTTCTTCTAAAGCCATAGCCAGTGTAAATATTTTCATTACTGAGCCAAGCTCATAACTTCCTTGTATAACTCTATTAAATCTTTGATTAGCTGTTTTTGATTGTGAATGATTATTAACTGTATTTGGATCAAAATTAGGAAATGATGCCAAAGCTATAATTTCCCCATTTTTTGCGTTAAGAACAACACCAAAACTTGCTTCTGCATCATAATGAGTAATTGCATTTTCAAGGATATTTTCTAGATGATTCTGAACATTTAAATTTATTGATAAATTTATTTTATTATTTTTAATTTCATTTTTGTATAGCCACCTTTCAAATCCAGATGAAGATTTCTGATCAAAATCTCGGTTTGAATGACCAAGAATATGTGATGCCAATGACTTACTAGGATAAACTCTTCTCCAAACTTTATGGAATTCAACTTCTGCAACACCGGAGTTTAGAATATCATATTGTTGTTTTTCACTTATATCATTAGCAATTTCGACATATTTCCCACTTGAAAGTCTTTCCAACAATTCTTTAGGCTCTTCTTTTAGATAAGGGGATAATTTATTTGCCGCTTTATGAACATCAAAATTATTAAAAGAAGACCTCTTAACCACAGCGGCCCTGGTAGTTTTAAAAGTGGTAACTAAGAGATTTTTGCCAGTCCTATCGTAAATATCTGGTAATGGTTTTTTTGTTGATAAAGCAATAGAAAATTGAGGTTCACTAATTACATCGCCTGGAAATACAGATAAGAATGTATTTCTGACAGAAAAAATGACAAAGAAGAAAACAAAAAAATAAAGTGCAATTTTTAGTCTTTCTTTTCCAATTGTTATAGGGTCCTTTGATAAAGATAGGTCATTAGTCTTCTGATTATTTATCAATAGGTGTTGAATATCATCCCCAACAATTATTTTATTGTTTGTTTTTGATTTAGACATCTTAATTAACCTCATCTTTATTGTGAGAATTAATTAATATCTGATTGCCTGTAACTGGTTTCAGATTTAGGCTTTTAGAATATCTCTTTGCTAATTTTTCTAAATTCTTAGGACTAGTTATTATAGCCCATTCAGTAATTAACTGAGTTTCACGATTTTGTTCACCTAAAATTTCATTTTCAATTTTATAAATTTTCTTTTCTAATTTAATGACATCATAACTAATATTGTAATGATAGATATTAATTATCAAAAAAATTAAGAGGCTAAAAAATGAAATTATCTTCAACATTCTATGCCTCCATAATTAATAAAATTATGGGATGAATTTAATTCGTTTAATTTAAGTGATGATCTAAAAGCCCATCTTAACTTTGCTGATCTTGATCTTCTATTTTTCTTAACCTCACCTTCAGATGGCTTTATTACTTTTCTGTTTTCATACACAAAAGTCTTATCAGGATTTTTAGGGTCATATTTTTTTAAAGATATAGAATTTTCTTTAATAAAGTTTTTTACAATCCTATCTTCAAGAGAATGGAAAGAAACAACTACTAATCTTCCTTTTTCAGAAAGAACTTTCTCAGTCGAAATTAATGCTTCAAATAAATCCTTAAGTTCATTGTTAATATATATTCTTAATGCTTGAAAAGTTTTAGTAGCAGGATGTATTTTTCTATTTTTTGTTTTTTTTACATTTAAAACTATTTCATTTAAATCAAATGTAGTTTTGATTTTCTTAATTTTTCTTTTATTGACAATTGCCTTTGCAATTTTTCTTGAGCTTCTTTCTTCACCAAAATAATAAATTATATCTGCTAAAGAATTTTCACTTAACGAGTTTATTATATCATATACCGTCTCCCCGGTCTGAGTCATACGCATATCTAAAGGTGCATCAAATTGAAAAGAAAACCCTCTCTCGGGTGTTTCTAGCTGCATTGAAGAGATTCCTAAATCTAGGAGAATTCCATCAATTTTGTTAATCCCAATAGAATGAAGGTGTTCAGATAAATTACCAAAACTTCCATTAATTGATAAAAATTTATTACCGTATTGGTTTTCAAGGTCTCTACATAACTCAATTGCAGTTGGATCTTTATCAATTCCAACAACCCTGCAATCTGCGCTTTCTAAAATTTTTCTTGAATGACCTCCTGCCCCTAAAGTTCCATCTAGATATACACAACCGTCAGAAGGACTTAGTATTGAAAGAACTTCTTCACACATTACAGGTTTATGATGAAGTTCTTTTTTTGACATCACTCATCAACCTGAGAGTTTTTTGAAAAATTAACGGATGGCCCTATCAAATCTCTATTTTGAAGTGCTTTTATTCTAGCATCATTTTTAAATCTCTCAAAAGCAGATGGCTCCCACATTTGAAATTTTTGCCCTATACCCGCGAATGTTACTCTATCTTTTAATCCCGCGTGCTTAATTAAAGACCCAGGAAGAGAAACTCTTCCGTCCTGATCATAGTTAAGTTGATATGTCTCTGAAAAAAGAGCAGTGGCCAATGCATCAGTTTCTTCTGCAAAGAGCTGCATTTTTTCTATACTTTGGGCAATTTGATTAATTAGAGACTCGCCGCCACCATCAATAGATTGAGTTGTAAATGACGGATATAAATAAACTCCAGCAAACCCTTGGTTTTCAAGAACAGATCTAAATTGAGATGGAATTGAAACCCTTCCCTTGGTATCAATCTTGTTAACTGTATTAGACAAAAAAATATTCATTCATAATCCCATTAAACGCACGCATGGCGCTATATTATGGGTTAACATGGGATTTTATGGGAGTCAATGGTAAAAAGTGGATAATATATGAAAAATTAAGGTTATCTATGGATAACTTTTTTTAGAATTCATTAAAATAGTGTATTTTTTTGTCAGATGGCTTATAAGCCGGGTTCTGTATCCACAAAGTGGTGATGATCATTCATCTTGGATTTATGTCACCATAAATCTCTAGCAACCTACCCGAATAGTATAAAAAGAGACGTTTACATCACTATTCCTATTTGGTTTTGCTCCCAGTGGGGTTTGCCTTGCCAAATATGTTACCATATTTGCGGTGCGCTCTTACCGCACCTTTTCACCCTTACCAAAATGGCGGTATATTTTCTGTGGCACTTTCCCTGAGGTCGCCCTCGCCGGGCATTATCCGGCACTGTGTCTCTTGGAGCCCGGACTTTCCTCACATTAAAGTGCGATCATCCAGCCATCTGACTATTTTTTTTATTAAAAAACAATAATTTGGTCAAGAAATAATCTTATGCTTTTGCACTTGGTCTAGAATTGAGTCTTTCATAATAATTTTTAAGATTAATGCATTCCTCGGGAATCTCAATCTTTGGCCATTTAGCAAAATCAAAACAAATGAGCGCAGAAATATCGGCAATAGTATATTTGTCTAGACATATAAACTCTTTATCTTGCATTTGCTTGTCAAACCAACGAAGCATTTCTATAACCCTTGGACGGCTTGCTTCTGACCATTCTTTAACTTGATCTTCCAAAGCAGCCATTGCAGGATGTCCATGTCTATAGGTATTAGCAATACTTATCATGAGTAATAACTCTAGTCTTCTTTGCCACATTTCAATAACAGCTATTTCCTCTGGATTACTTCCCATTAAACTTGGCTCTGGGTGCAAAGCCTCAAAATACCTACAAATAGCTATAGATTCAGTTATACATGTTCCATCATCTAACTTTAGAGTGGGGATTTGAGATAAAGGGCTTAATTTTTTATAATCCTCTTTTTTATGCTCTCCCTTCATAATATCAATTTGTTTTGTTGGAACCTCTATTCCTTTTTCATGAAGAAATACCCTTACTCTCCTAGGGTTTGGCGCTGGAATAAAATCATATAAAATCATCTAAACCTCTTTTTAAAAATATATTAATTCATTCTATTATGAAAATTTAACTTGACCATAAGTTTTTCAAAATATTAAGAGTATATATATTCATTATGGAGGATAAAATGACAATAAGCTTCAAAGATAAAGTTGTGATTGTAACTGGAGCAGGAGGTGGATTGGGTAGAAGTCACTCTCTAGAATTTGCAAAAAGAGGAGCAAAAGTTGTTGTAAATGATCTTGGAGGTTCTGTTGATGGATCAGGAGGTTCATCTGACGCAGCCAATAATGTTGTAAAAGAAATAACTGAAGCTGGCGGAGTAGCTATCCCAAACGGTTCATCTGTCACTAATGATGTTGGTGTAAAAAATATGGTTGATCAAACAATGAATGAGTTTGGTCGAATAGATATACTTATAAATAATGCAGGAATATTAAGGGATAGGTCTTTTACTAAAATGACTATAGAAGATTTTACTCTTGTAACAGATATTCATTTAATGGGATCAGTCAAACCTACAAAAATGGTATGGGAAATTATGAAAGAACAAAATTATGGAAGAATTTTAGTTACTACTTCATCTACGGGTTTATATGGAAACTTTGGCCAATCAAATTACGGGGCTGCAAAACTTGGTGTTGTAGGATTTGTAAATACTCTTAAACTTGAAGGCCAAAAGTATAATATTAATTGTAATGTCTTATGTCCGGTAGCATATACCAGAATGACAGAAAATCTTATGCCTCCTGAAGCGGAACAACTTTTAACACCAAGTAGTGTTACTCCTGCGGTAATTTATTTATCAAGTGAAAATGGTCCTACTGGCACTATTTTGTGTGCAGGTGCTGGTGTTTATTCTGTTGCTAAGATAATGGAAAGCGATGGAGAAAACCTTGGTTTAGAAGCATCGGCTGAAGATTTAGAAAAAAACTGGGATAAAATCTCTGATTTCTCTAAAGCTAAACCATTCTTTAATGGTGGAGAACAAACTGGTAAAGTATTAGAAAAAGCAATGAAAGGGATTTAGTTGGATATCAACTATTCAAATCCAGTAAATTTTAAACTTAAAGATTATAATGAAAAGCCTGAAATATATAATTTAGGGTTTAGAGAGTATGATGCACGATGGTTATATCCTGAACAAATTAATTTAGCAGGTGTTCAAAAAATTGGACTAGGTTTAGGAAAACTTATCAAACAATCTGATAATAATGGTAAAATTTCTGTAGGACATGATTTTCGATCATACTCTGAAGAAATAAAAGAAGCTCTTATTGCTGGATTAATAGCATCTGGAGTTGATGTTTATGATGTAGGTTTAACAATTTCTCCTGGAGCTTATTTTTCTCAATATTTTCTCGACTGTGATAATGTTGCAATGGTTACAGCTAGCCATAACCCTAATGGTTGGACTGGAATAAAAATGGGAAATGAAAAGACTCTTACATTTGGTCCAGATCTAATTAATAACTTAAAAAAGGTTATAGAAGACAAAGATAATACCTCAAATAAGCCTGGAAAATATTTTTTTAGAAATATTAATAATGAATATCTCACAGATCTAATTTCAAAATATAAAATAAATAGAAAAATTAAAGCTGTAGTAGCATGTGGAAATGGGACAGCAGGTCTTTTTGCGCCTAACGCTCTTAGTTCATTAGGTGTTGAGGTTATTCCGTTGCATTGCGATTTAGATAGCACATTTCCAAATTATAACCCTAATCCTGAAGATTTGATAATGCTAAGAGATTTAGGAAAACATGTTTTAGAAAATAATGCAGATATAGGTTTTGCATTTGACGGTGATGGAGATCGTGTAGGTGTAGTTGATAATAATGGACAAGAAATATTTGCAGATAAAATTGGACTGCTAATTGCTAGAAATTTATCCTTAGAAAATCCAGATTCAAAATTTGTAATTGATGTTAAGTCTACCTCCCTTTTTCTAACTGATAAAATTCTTAAAAAGAACAATTCTGAAGTTATATTTTGGAAAACTGGTCACAGTTATATTAAGAGAAAAACATCTGAGATAAATGCTACAGCTGGTTTCGAAAGGTCTGGTCATTTCTTTTTCAATAACCCCATAGGTCGAGGGTATGATGATGGTATTTTATCGGCGCTTGAAATTCTCAAAATATTAGACAACAACAAAAATAAAAAACTTAATGATTTATATAATGAGCTTCCTATTACCTTCTCCTCACCAACTATGTCTCCAAAATGCTCTGAAGAAAGTAAGTATGATGTTATAAAAAAATTAGAAAAGATTTTTCAAAATAAAATGCAAAACAAACAACTTTTAGCAGGTCAAAAAATATTATCTATCTTAACTGTAAATGGAGTTAGAATTCATCTAGAGGATGGTTCATGGGGTTTGATAAGGGCATCTTCAAATTCACCAAATCTTGTTGTTGTTTGTGAAAGCACAAAATCCGAAGATAGGATGAAAGAAGTATTTAATGGCCTTAATAGTGAACTAGTAAAATTTGAAGAAATTGGTGATTATGATCAGAAAATTTAAAAAAGCTCTAGATACATCCTAATTGATGTAAAAAGTAAAAAAATTGCAAATAATCTAGTTAATGTTTTCTTAGGGAGTGAGTGTGCATATTTTGCTCCAAAAGGAGCTGAGAGAGCAGCTAAAGGAGCTATTAACAATAAACCCAATAAATTTACATATCCTAATGAGCCAGGAGGTAAATCAGACACAAACAAACCAGTAAGGATAAAAAATAGTGTCCCTGGTATAGATAGAAAAAAACCAAGCCCTGCTGAAGTTCCTACAGCTTTATGAATAGGAATACCATATAAAGACATGATACTTACATTAAATGTTCCTCCTCCAATACCAAGCATTGATGAAAATGAACCGACTAACAGAGGAATATTATAACCAAAAAAGCCAGCAGGTAATTTATTTCCTAGTTTTAAATTTTCATTTTGTGTTAATAAATGAATACAAACCAATAGAGCAATAGTTGCAAAAAATAGCGTCAAATAAAAACCTGATATTAAACCAGCAATAGTTGCACCAATAGCAGATCCTATTAAAGTTGGTATTATCCATTTTTTTATAATTGAAAAATCAACTGCTTTATTTTTTTTATGCGCTACATAAGAACGCCATCCCGTTGGTATGATAATAGCAAGAGATGTTGCTACAGAAACATGCATTATAATTTCTTTTGAAAAACCAAGAGATGATAATACATGATAAAGAATTGGAACAATTATTATTCCTCCACCAACACCTAAAAGACCTGCTATAAAACCAGATAATAATCCTGAAAGAATTAAGGCAAAAATAAAGGGCAGTAGGCCTATACCGTTGTAATACATCAGGCCGCCTCTTTTTGAATTTCTTCAATTTTAATTAATGCTTCTTTAATAACATTTATATCTTTTTTTCTTTTTGGTGCATTTTCTGATAAGTGACTTCTCCAAAACTTTGCTCCCTTAACTCCATGAAAAAGACCTAGCATATGTCTTGTGATATGATTTATGTATACACCTTTTGCAATTTCAGATTCTATATAAGGTATCATCTCTCTGACTATATCAAATCTAGAATGGTCGTTTTTTCTCTCTTTGTAAAAAACATGGTCTACATTTGTTAATAAAAATGGATCTGTATATGCCGCTCTTCCCATCATAACGCCATCAGGATCGTTTTGATTAAAATTTAATTCCTTTTTACCTTGCTCAATTGAATTAATCCCTCCATTCAAAACTAAATTTAATTCTGGCCATTTTCTTTTTATCAACCTCACTAAATCATAATCTAAAGGAGGAATTTCTCTATTTTTCTTAGGATCAAGCCCACTCAAAATTGCCTTCCTTGCATGTATAATAATTGTCTTAATTCCAATTGCTTTTAATCTTTCAATCATTTTTGGAAGAACTTCATAGGGATCATCATCATCTAGGCCAACTCTGCATTTAACCGTAACAGGTATATTTACCGATTTCATCATTGATGTTAAGCAGGCTTCAACTAGATCTAAATCGCTCATTAAACATGCTCCAAAGTTTCCTTCTTGGACTCTTTTAGACGGACAACCAAGATTAAAATTAATCTCATCATAACCATAATCTTCACCGTATTTGGCAGCATATGATAAGTTTTTAGGGTTACTACCTGCTATTTGAAGCGCTACCGGATGCTCGGACTCATCAAATTTTAAAAAAAAGTCTTTATCACCATAAACAATTGCATCAGAAACAACCATTT
>CACLNZ010000010.1 GCA_902608415.1 uncultured PS1 clade bacterium | reverse complement strand
AATGTACTTAAACCACAATATACCACAATAATTCCTGGCCTTTGGTTGATTTTCAATAAAATAAATTTAAAATTGGAAGAAATCAAAAATCAAATCAATGCATTGCCTAAGCCAGGAATTACATCTTGTAATATTAACAAAAAGGTGTTCAAAAATTTATACAAGTATAGTGGATATAAGGTTTTAGGAAACTACGCGGTTAGAATTGATATACTAGAAAGACTTGATAAGATAATTTATGAAAATATAAAAAATAATAAAAATAAGAATCAATTTCATATAAATGATAAAATGATTTCCTTGTTAGGAACTTCCGCACTGGAATTAAAAAATTTACTTAACAATCTTGGCTATATAATAAAAAAAGATGATGATGATGCAAAAAAAATTATATGGTTTGCTGATATAAAAAAAACCAGAAAACTATATACACAGAAAAAGTCTCGCAGAAAAAATCCTTCTGAATCAAAAAATAGCATTTTTAAAGATACAGATATTAAAAAGTTAAAAGATAAATTATCTAATATATGAGAAATTTAGATACACAAAAAAATATTGAGATGTCTGAACAAAGAATTGATAATTGGCTTTATAGAATTAGGCTTATTAAAACAAGAAGTATCGCTCAAAGAATTATTAAAGAAGGAAATGTAAGAATTAATAAATGCAAAATTTATAAACCAGCTATAAAAATAAAATCTGGAGATATAATTACTATAAATCTTAATAAACAAACATTAGTTGTTTTGGTTAATGGTTTTACAAAAAGAAGATTAGACTATAAAAATGCTCAAGAACATTACAAAGTTTTATAGATGATGAGATAAAAAAATGATGAAATTTTTAAAAAAACTTTTCAGTACAGAAGAGAAGGCTACTGACAAAATTGATAATTCAGATCTCGATATAGCAATTATAGCTATACTTTTGAGAGCTTCCTCAATTGACGGTACTAAGGATGAATTAGAGTTAGATATGATAAAAGATATCGCAATCAAAGATTTAAATATTGAAGATGATAAATTTGATAATTTATATTCTAGAGCAATTGAAGAGGAAGATTTTTCTGCAGATATCTATAAATGGACGAAGATAGTTAATGATAATTGTGATGAAAACTTAAAATTAAATATTTTTAGATTGGCCTGTAAAATAGTGAATGCTGATGGAAATATAGATCCATTTGAGTCAAATTTTACAAGAAGATTATCAGGTTTACTCTATATAACTGACAAACAATCAGGAGAGATAAAAAAGGAATTTAAGTAATTATGACTTATATTGTTGATGAACAATGTATTAAATGTAAACACATGGACTGTGTAGAAGTCTGCCCTGTAGATTGTTTTTATGAGGGCGAAAATATGCTTGTTATTCACCCTGATGAATGCATTGATTGTGGTGTTTGTGAACCAGAATGTCCTGAAGAGGCAATACATCCAGATACTAAAGATGGAGTAGAAATATGGTTAGAGATAAATAAAAAATTTTCTGAAATCTGGCCAAATATTACTGAAGCGAAAGAAAAACCTTCCGATGCAGAAGAATTTTCCGGTATAGAAAATAAATATCAACAATTCTTTAATGAAGATCCTGGAGACGGCGATTAATACTAATTCCTTGCAAAATATAGCTTTTCTTGCTACACCGCCCTCTACATAACTTTTGGAAATTTAAAAATGACATCAAAAAAGCAAGTTAATAAAAAAAAATCTAAAACATCCAAGAGTAATTCTTCTAAGGTAAAGACTAAGAAAGCCGTTTCAAAAAAAACAACTGTTAAGAAAACAACTGCAAAGAAAACACCTGCGAAGAAAACAGCTGCGAAGAAAACAGCTGCGAAGAAAACAGCTGCGAAGAAAATAGCTACGAAGAAAACAGCTACGAAGAAAACACCTGCAAAGAAAGCTGTATCAAAAAAAATACCTGCGAAGAAATTGTCTCCGAAAAAAATTAAATTACAATATTCAGTTGGGGATTTTATAGTTTACCCATCACACGGAGTTGGAGAAATTACTGATATACAAACATTTGAAATAGCTGAAGAAAAATTAGAAATGTATAATGTAATATTCGATAAAGAGAAAATGACTTTAAAGATTCCAACAATTAAAGCAAAAGAAATTGGAATTAGAAAGGTTTCATCGCGTAATGAGATGAAAAAAACTTTAGAAATATTAAAGGGTAAACCTAAAGTTAGAAGAACAATGTGGAGTAGGCGTGCACAAGAGTATGAAGCTAAAATTAATTCTGGTATTTTAACCGAATTAACAGAAGTTGTGAGAGATTTATTCAGGAACAGCAATCAACCAGAGCAATCATACTCAGAAAGACAGCTATATGAATCTGCAAGAGATAGACTGGCACGAGAAGTAGCTGTTGTTGAAAAAACAGATGACTATAATGCTGTTGAGAAACTCGAAATTATTCTTAATGATGCAACTAGAAAAACATCCTCTGAAAATACAATTATTTAGTATATAATTAGTATATGGCTCATGATAGAAATAAAATGATAAGCCTTGCAAAGAGGTTATTAGCTCATAACTTAAATGGAACTACTGATCAGGCAGATGATATTATGGTTAAACCAGTAGCTCACTATATTGACAATGATATTGTTAGTTCAGAAGTTGATAAAGTTTTTTATGATCACCCTGTGCCAGTAGCTTTAAGTGCGGAATTAAAAAAAAATAATTCTTATAAGGCAACAAAAGCAATTGATACTCCCTTGCTTATAACAAGAGGTGAGGATGGTATCGTTAGAACATTTATAAATATCTGTAAACACAGGGGTGCGCCTGTTTGTCCAGAGGGTAGTGGAAGAAAATCAAAATTTAACTGCACTTATCATGGCTGGATGTATAACAATACGGGCAATCTAGTAAATATATTTAAGTCAGATACATTTGGCGATATCGATAAATCAAAAATAAAACTAACTGAATTATTTTGTGAAGAAAGATCTGGATTTATTTGGGTATGTTTAAATCCAGATATAAAATACGATCTTAATAAATGGATGAATGGGTTTGATGCAGAACTGGATGATATTGATTTAAAAAACTGGCACCTTTTTAAAAGTATAAAAATAAACGGACCAATGTGGAAAATATGTTGGGATGGTTATACAGATGGCTATCATCATCACATGGTCCATCCTGAGACAGTTGGAAAAAATACTATAGTTAACTTAATTGCCCATGATACTTATGGTCCTCATCAGAGATTTGCTTTTGGTTTAAAGAATATTAATGAGCTCTCTGATATTGAGGAAAAGGATTGGGAGCCTGAAAATCATTTAAGATTAATTCATTCAGTTTTTCCTAATTCTTCAATTTCAGCAATTCAAAATCAGCACTGTTTAGTATCTATAATTTTTCCGTCTCCTGATTTACAAGAAACTATTACAACACAATATATTTTATGTTTAAAGGAACCAAAAACAAAAGAAGAAATAAAAAAAGCTGAAGAATTCGCAGAATTAAGTAGAGCCGCAATAATAGATGAAGATTATCCAATAAATTTTAAAATACAAGAATCTATTCACTCCAAAGCTAATACAGAATTTTTATTTGGAAAAAATGAACCTATACAACAGCATTACCATAATTGGATCGAAAAACTTTGTAATAAGTAAGTTATTTTAATATTTCTTAGGTCCCGTAGCTCAGCAGGATAGAGCGTCAGATTCCTAATCTGAAGGTCATAGGTTCGAATCCTATCGGGATCGCCATAATGCGTCACTCTGCCCCACTAAAAAAATGTTATTAATAACCATATTAATAGAGCGACCTAAGCAATTACAATCCATCACTCCCTCCAGCTTAGGTCGCTTAAAAGTTTACTTGTATTTATTTTTCATTTGTAGCATGTTCTTTTTTTGTATTTTTTTGGAGGGAAAAATGGAAAAAAGAAAATTAGGTACTACTGATATTGAAGTAAGCGCAATATGCCTTGGTACAATGACATGGGGACAACAAAACACTCAAGATGAAGGATTTGAACAGATGGATTATGCTTTTGATATGGGCATAAACTTCTTTGATACAGCTGAAATGTACGCAGTTCCTCCTAAAAAAGAAACTCAGGGATCAACGGAAAAAATTATTGGCAATTGGTTCAATGAAAGAAAAAATAGAGATAAAGTTATTCTAGCTACTAAGGTTTGTGGGAGAGCTCCTTTCACTTGGCTTCGGGATGATGAAACACCAACTGAACAAACCAAAAAACAAATCTTCGAAGCAGTTGATAAAAGCCTAGAAAGATTGCAAACAGATTATATTGATTTGTATCAACTTCACTGGCCAGACAGACCAATGAGTCTTTTTGGTGGTTCTATAAATTATCAACATATCGAAGGAGAAACTAATTCTATTGAATCTATTTTAGATGCGCTTTCTGAACTAATTAAGATAGGTAAAATTAGGAATATTGGATTATCTAATGAAACTCCCTGGGGAACAATGGAGTTTGTTCATCAATCTAAAGATAAAAATTTACCTAAGATGCAATCTATTCAAAATGCTTATAATTTACTTAATAGGATATTTGAATTTGGAGGCTCAGAAATAGCTTTTAGAGAAAATGTCGGACTTTTGGCATACTCACCTCTTGCTCAAGGTTATCTTACTGGAAAATATCAAAATGGAAATTTGCCAAAAGGATCAAGAAAGGAATTATTTGATCGACTTCAAAGATATGAAGGAGCAGGAAGCGAGGAAGCAATTGAATCTTACCTTAATATTGCTAAAAAATATAATATTGATCCATCACAATTGGCAAACCAGTTTGTTACAACCAGACCTTTTGTAACTTCAAATATAATCGGTGCAACAAGCATGGAACAACTTAAACTTGCTGTAACATCAATTGAAGTTAATTTGACAGAAGAAGTAGAGAATGACATTGAAAAAACCTTTCAAAAGCATGGTAATATCGCCTCTTAGAAACTAATCAATTGTAAACAGTAACAGTGCATTACCAGGCATATGATTATATATGCCATATCCTGAATTTATAGCCATATAACCATTTCTAATCGAGGGACCTGATCCACTAAAACTCCCCCCAGATGCTGGAGTTCCAGAAATACTTTCATAATCTCCTAAAGAATTAAAGCTCCAGAGAATATCTCCATTATCTTTATCATAAACTCTTATCATTCCATCAAGATGTCCTGCAATGACTGCACCAGGAATAGCAGTTACTGCGGCAGAAATTCCAGGATCACAATTAATATCTATTTCTTTGCATTCCGTATCGGTAATTTTTGACCATAAAATATTACCTGTTTCAGTATTAAGTGAATGCATACCAGGTTTTCTATTTAACCATACTTTTCCATCAAGAGTATCTTTCATATCATTTAATGGTACATATAAAACATCACCTTCAGAAGCCATGCCAAAATGAATACCACCTTGAGTACCACCACCTGAAACAACTTTTGACCAGATTATTTCACCATTATCAGGATTTATTCCGTAAACAGATCCTGATTTTTGACCAGCAACAAGTATATCTCTATCGCCTAAATCTATAAGAATAGAGCTTGCTGAATAATCCATATCTGGACCATTTTCCTCGGGACAATTTGGTAAACCTTTTCCCATACAAGCAAGATTCCATGCATCCCCAGCTAATGTTTGTCTTCTCCAAACTTCTTCACCTGTATCAATATTATAAGCAATAATAGCATCGGAAGAATCGTCAGCAGGAGTTGAATAATTTTCACCAGTTCCGATGTAAATATATCGCCTCTTTTTATCTATATTGGGAGATGTCCATATTGGCGCACCTGATGGTCCAAACATTCTTGTACCAACAGATGTTGTACCTGAGTATTTTGCAGGAACAGGAATTGAATATTTTTTCCATAAAATTTCACCAGTATCAGCTTTTACTGCCAAAAGACCTCCCCGAAAAGTGCAACATTCATAATCATTATTAAATGCGGGAATAACTTCTAGACCAGAAACTGGAACAAACAAAATATCTTCAAATTTTGCAGAAGTGGCTGTTCTAGTAGCGTTAGGATGATCATCAGTTTTGATTTTCCAAATTAATTCACCAGTTTGTGCATCGAGAGCATATTCATTTGCAAGTATATCACCAAAATAAATGTATGGACGCCTCTTTGGTTTCGTACCATTTTTCCATTCATCCATGATTATACCAGTGCGTACCTCAGCAGATGCAGAGAAGTTCCATTTTACACAACCAGTCTCAACATCTAGTGCATATATGTCACCAGATTGGCTTCCAACGAAAATTGAACCCATGGCAAAAAGTGGTTGGGATCGAGCCCTCTGAGAATACGGGAAACCGAACGCCCATTTAAGTTTTAAATTCTTAACATTCTTGGAATCAATTTTTCCAGAATTTTTAGGAATGAATCTAGATGTATTATAACCCCAGCCATAAGGTGCAGGAGCCTCTCTTAAGTCAAATTGCATTCTATTTGATTTACAATAATTAAGTTCTGCTTCTTTTGGAAAATCCTTTCTATCTTTTCTTACAATATATTCAACAATTTGTATTTTTTCTTCTTCTGATAAATGAGCAGATTGTTCTGCCATTATACCATCATTCATTGTTCTAAATAAAGCCTGAGGAATAAGCATTTCAAGCCAATTAACTGCTGGTGCTTTTTGTATAGATCCGTCATGACAAATTGCACAATTATCGTGATAGAGAGCATTACCTGGGTGTGTTTCAGGATCAATAGTAATTTCTCTAACGATTAACTCATCAGTTGATTCTCTAACTCTAGCATCTTCGTCTATTACATAATCTTGTTCATTATTATTAATTTTTTCAGCGTTTAAAAAATTTGAAAAAAATAAGCAAAAAATTAATATAAAAATCTTCATTAAAATCCCCATAGTTATAGAAATATTATGACATAATAAAATAATAATCCATCTTAAATTATATGTTAATATTAAGATGGTTTAGGATAAAAAATGAATAATAAACTTCCAATTAGTTGTTTTATAATTGCTCAAGATGAATCTGACAGAATAACTAATACGATTGAATCTGTTATAGACTTTGTTGATGAAGTAATTGTTATTGATTCTGGGTCAACAGATGGCACACAAGATTTAGCTAAACAATTAGGTTGCAAAGTTTTTTTCAATACATGGAACGGTTACGGTCCACAAAAACGTTTCGGCGAAGATTGTACGAGAAATGAATGGTTGCTTAACCTTGATGCAGATGAATATTTATCTGATGAAATTAAATCAGAAATACTACAAACTTTTGATAATAATAATGATGGTTACAATTTCTTCTCAATGAAAGTCACCCCGATCTATCCAAATTGGAAAAGGCCTAGACTTTTCTCTGCCTCTCATCAATGCGTAAGATTATACAATAAAAGATTTGGAAGGTTTTCAAATTCACCTGTTCATGATTCAGTACAAACAAACAATTCAAAAGTTTTTTATTTTAAAAATCATATTTATCATAATTCCGTAAGATCATTTAAGCATCTAATTGAAAAGGAGGAGAGCTATATTCAACTTCAATCAAAAACTTTGAATGATAAAAATAAGATATTTTTATTTTTAAGAATTTTTATTGAGTTTCCTCTTGCCTTTATAAAATATTATTTCATTCGAAGACATTTTACTGGCGCGCTAACGGGATTAATTACAGCCTTAATATTAGCTTATTATAGGTGGAAAAGGGTGGTAATTCTTTTTAAGAATTAATTTTATTCGTTACAAGATTTTATGTGATTATGTATCTTATCCACTATCCAATCATGAGTACCTTCAGGAAGATCGTGTCCCCATCCGTCAAGGATTTCAATTTTAGACCCTGAAATATTTCTTTGTGTATCTATTCCAGCTTCAACAGGAACAAGATTATCTGAAGCCCCATGCAATACCAGAGTTGGGACAGCAATTTTCTGTAATCTTTTAGATCTATCTCCATCATCACCTATAGCGGCATATTGCCTAATTAGCCCTTCAGGGTAATACATCCTGTCATAACGATAGGAAAAATTTTCTTTTAATATTCCTTCGGAGGTTGAAAATTTTGGAGATGCCCATAATTTTCTTGTCATAAGATTGTTTTCTATAACATCTTCTTTATTTGATGATTTTGGTTGATGATTCAGTCCTTCTATTACCTCCCTTGATGGCCTTGGCAATTCTGGATTACCAGATGTAGACATAACAGAGATAAGGCTTTTACATCTTTTAGAAAAATTAAAAGCAACAAGCTGAGCAATCATTCCGCCCATCGAAGTGCCGAGAATATGAGCTTTATCAATATCTAGTGCGTCTAAAATATTTACACAATCTTCTGCCATATTAGTAAGTGTGTATGGAATTTTTGGTTTTTTCGTTTCTTTATTTAATTTCTCTTTAGAGTAAGAATATCTCCAAATTAACTTAGGGTCTTCAATACTTTCGCCTGAAAACTTATGACTTAAACCTACATCGCGATTGTCAAATATTATTACTCTTATTTTATATTTAATTAACTTATTAATAAAACTCTTTGGCCAATCAATAAGTTGAGACCCGTAACCCGAAATCATAATTAATGGGTTATTATCTTTAGGTCCAAAGTCTTTTACTTCTAGGTCAATGTTTCCTGATAAAATTTTCATATCTAGAATTAAGAGACATTTCTATCTCTACCTTTCCAATATGGAGTCCGTAACTCTCTTCTTAAAATCTTTCCTCCAGGATTTCTTGGCAATTCTTTGATAAAATCTATTGATTTTGGACACTTATATCCGGCAATTCTTGTTCTAGCAAACTCAATTATTTCAGCTTCACTTAAATCTTTATTAATAACAACTATACCTTTGACAGCTTCACCCCATTTGTCATCAGGAATACCTATCACCGCTGCATCAGAAATATTTTCATGTGCCATAAGAGCATTTTCTACTTCTGCTGGATAAATATTTTCACCACCAGAAACAATCATATCTTTCACTCTATCGTGAATATATAGAAATCCTTCATCATCAAAATAACCTGCATCTCCAGTATAAAACCAACCATCAACAATAGATTCATGATTTGCTTCAGGTTTATTCCAATACCCTTTCATAATAATGTCACCTTTTAAAAGAATTTCTCCAACATCTCCAACAGGTAATTCATTATCTTTTTCATCAACAATCTTAACATCTATTCCTGGATAAGCTTTACCGCAGGATCGTAATTTTCCTTTTTTTGGATTATGATCCTCTGGACTCATAGTAGCCCCCAATCCTGTTGTTTCAGTTAATCCATAAACTTGCCAAAAATCACAACCCATAATATCTATAGCTTTTAGCAAAGTATCTTCTGCAATTGGTGAAGCACCATATACAATTTGTCTTAATGAGCTAAAATCCGTTGATTTAGCTTTAGGATGCTGAATTAGAAATAATATTACAGCTGGCACAAGCAACGCTAATTCAATTTTTTCCTTTTCAACTAAGCTTAGAATTAGTTCTGGATCAACTTCAGGTATAATTATGTTAGTGCAACCAAAAACAATGCCTATAATTACCATATTTGCTCCCGCAGCATGAAAAATAGGCGAACAAATAAGGTTTACTGATCCCTCATGCCAATCCTTTCCCCATACTTGAAGAACTGTTTTTTGAGCCTCTACAAAATTTTTATTCGTAAGTTGAACCCCTTTAGGGTATCCAGTAGTACCAGATGTATACATTTGTATTATATCATCATTAGGATTTGATTTAAAATTAGGATCTTCATTTTTATTTCTATCTCTCCAAGTAACATAGTCTTCCCAGTCTAATGAAGATTCTTCCATAGTTATTATTTTTTTTACGGTTGGTATTTCATCTTTAATTTCTTTAATAAGATCATAAAATTCTGGACCAACAAATAATATTTCGCTTTTTGAGTCATTTAAAACATAAGATACTTCTGGAGGAGCCAATCTCCAATTGATGCCTACACAAACTGTCCTGGATTTCATTGTTCCATATAAAAACTCACAAAAATGATCTGAATTCTTTGCCAAAAAGGCTACTCTTGAGTCAGGATTACATCCTTCATTAATAATTCCTTGAGAAACTTTATTAGCGTTATTATCCAGGTCAGTATAAGTCAATTCGCGTTCTTGAAATTTACTAAATAAAGCATTTGGAGTTTTTTCAACTCGCCATCTAAAAATATCGACTAAAGTATCTTTTTCTGGAAAATTATCCATATGCAACCCCTTTTTTAGATGATTATTAAACAGCAAAAAAGATAGGTCAATAAAGATTATAATTTTATATCTTTGTTAATAATCTTTTCATAAAGGTTAGTGTCTAAATTAATATAATTTCTATTTTTATTATCAATAAAAAATAAGGGATCTGAAACATCTTGAGGATTATAACCCTCCTTTACAAGATCAACCTTTTTATGTTTAAAAGTTCCAGTTATTTCAATTTCTTTCTGCACTCTTAAAATAACCGGCATTGCATAGCTTGGAAGACAATTCTTTAGATGATTATATAGATTCTCGAGATCAATATCAGTTTTTGTTACAATTGCAACCATACCAGCTCTTCCATCATTTCCAGGCAAGTCAACTCCGTAAACATTAACTTCTTCAATATTACTAAAACCTTGAAATGCATGTGACACTTCCGATGTAGCCACATTTTCACCCTTCCACCTATAAGTGTCACCTATTCTATCTATAAAATAGAAATATCCATCCTTATCGCGACTTAATAAATCTCCTGACCTAAACCACTGGTCATCTTTAGCAAATACATCTCTTAAAATTTTCTTTTGTGTTGCTTGTTTATCTACATAACCATCAAATCCAGCAGCATCTATTTGGATTTCTCCAATTGCTTCTCCAACCTCACCATTTTCACAAGGGATACAGAATCCATTTTCATCTCTTAATGGCTCTTCTTTTTCAACATCAAATTTTACTATTTCAATATTCAACATTGATTTTAAATAACTAGGTACTCTCCCTATTGCTCCACTTTTCCCATCGTAATTAATTAATGAAATATTACCTTCTGTTGCACCATAAAATTCAAGAATTTTTTTTATTTTAAATCTATTCTTAAAATCATCCCAAATATCTGGCCTTAAACCATTACCAGTTGCTATTCTTAAATTATGATTTTTCTCAAATTTGTGTTCGGGCGCATTGAGTAAATATCTACATAATTCTCCGATATATTGAAATATAGTTACATTATATTTATTAACATCAGACCAAAAATCATTTACTGAAAATTTTCTTTTTAATACTAAAGATGCACCAGTTGTCAAAGCCAATCCTACGGCAATAATCCCCCCAGCTGAATGGTAAAGGGGCAATACATTATAAACTCTGTCTGTTTTTTTAGGAAGAACAGCAGATACAAACCCCATAAGCATCAATCTTAACCTTCTATGAGTGATTGTTGCAGCCTTAGGATCACCAGTTGTTCCTGAGGTATAAATATAAAGCGCAACATCTTGATTAGTAACATCGTAGTCAATATTTGGCATAGTTATATCTAACTTATTCAGAGATTCATTTAGATCAATATATTCTGAATTGTTATTGCTACCTTCTATCCAAACTTGGAAACTACTTTTTATAGAGTCATTTGTGGTTTCAAAATTTTCTAATAATTCTTTTCCTAAAATGACTTTACTTGCACCAGATATACTTAAAGAATGATTTAAAGGGTGGCCAGTAAGATTTGTATTAATTAATGCAGTTGTTCCGCCAACCTGAGCAATTCCTATCCAAGCCATCAAGAATTCAGGCCTATTCTCCATAAGAAGTGCTACAACATCACCCTTTTGCAGCCCATTATCAAGAAACCAGTGTGAATACTGATTTGCACCATTAATTAATTCTCTATAGGTAGTCTCTCTATCATCATAGTATATAGCTACAGAATCAGGTGAACTATCCGCATAACCTACAATTTTTTTTGTTATAATTAAGCTTTCATCATTGTTAATTGATTTCAAAGACGACAGTATTCTTCTAAGAGTAGATAAATAGATTAATTCATTCTTAATTTTTGTTAACATTACTTTTTTAATTCTTTTAAATGCTTTTTTTGCTTATCTAAAAAACCTGGTTCTAAATGTTTTGAAACCTTTGAATTTATTTCCCAAAATGGTCTCTTAATAAGAGTGGGGAAATTTTCTAATATTGTCAAAGCATCAGATTGGAAATCATTTTTTAGATTTTGATCAAGTTGTCTCCAGGTTGTACTCTTCTTGTTAAGAGTTTTGTCAATGCCATGAACAGTCAGCCATTCTTTAATTTTACTTTTTTTTATTGGATTAACTTTAATATCAAAAAACTCATATGTATGATTATTATCGTTAAGCCACTTAATTGCTTTTCGGCAACTATCGCAATTTTTTAAGCCATATATATTTATCATAGATTTATGCCGCTACTTGGGGGGTTTTTCTCAAATGATTTTCTTCCTTAATAGAAAACTCCTGCAGTACTTCTTTATAAAGCTCAGGCTTACCTGCTTTAAGAATAGTTCTTACTTCAGTTATTGGCTTTTCTAGAAGATTTTCCCAATCCGCACATGCCCAAAATGATGCTTCTTTTCCTAATTTATATCCTTCTTTAACAACATCTCGTAAATCAATATTAAAATTTAATTCTCTAGTGACCTTACCCATTATTCTGTAGCCATAAAGTACAATCGCACCAATGCCTCTATTTTTCTCTTGTGCATATGTAAAAGCTAATAAACTTAATTCGCCAAGAGAGTCTCGACCATATCCTGTTGTAACATGCCATAAATCATGCATATCACGTAATCTTGTATGGAAAATATTTTCTTCTTCAGTTTTATTGGGGTCAAAATTTATTTCACTAGCAGAAACAAGTTCATCGGGAGTAAGTTTCTCTTTATAAATAAAATTATAATAATTTTTACCTAGTGATCCTTCGGGTAACTTCGACAAATAATCTTTTCTCTTTAATGTATTAATTAAATGTATTTTATTCTCAAGGACATTTTTTCCTACATCACTTTTTTTGAAATCTCTAAAAGCTTTACGATTTGTACCACCTAAAGCATCAATTACATGAAAGACTTGAACGGTATCTTCCTTATTAGCAGCAAGCGCCCTAAGAGCCTTTAATGCTTTAATAGGCTTTATTCTATTAACCCATAATGATTTCAAATAATCAAAAAAATTTTCCATAACTTAAAATACTAAAAAAAAAATTAAATAAAACAAAAATTTAAAGAAAATTAGCAATTATTATGACAATATTCAAATTGCTTTTTTAAATTAATTTCTTATTTATTAAATAAATTGCGGGTGTGGCGGAACTGGTAGACGCGCCAGATTCAAAATCTGGTTCTGGCAACAGAGTGGGAGTTCAAATCTCCCCACCCGTACCAAAAGTGGAAAAATGAAAAAAATAAATACAAAAATATTAGAATTAGTAAAAAATAAAAATTCTTCAAGATTTTTATATTTAATTTCGTTTATTGAAAGTATTTTCTTTCCGATCCCGACAGATCTTTTTATCATTCCAATTGCACTTATTAATAAAAATAAAGTCCTTTATATTACTTTATTAACAACAATATTTTCTGTTCTTGGCGGAATAATTGGTTATATAATTGGACTTTATTTCTTTAATGAAATTGGTCAAACCTTACTCAGTTACTACAATTTAGAAAATCAATTCAAACTTTTCACTGATCTAATTATTGAATATGGTTATCTTTTTATTTTCATTGCAGGATTTACTCCTGTTCCCTATAAAATTGCTGCTATTGGATCAGGATTCATAAACCTTCCAATCTTGATATTTATCACTGCAAGTTTTTTTTCAAGAGGTTTAAGATTTTTTATAGTTACATATTTTAGTTCCAGGCTTGGTGCTAGTGCAGAAAAAATTATAAGTAAATATTTCTTTTACATATCTCTTTTACTATTCTTAATTATTATAATAATTTTAATATCTGAAATAATCTTATGAAGCCAAATTTATTTATATTTTTTGTATCAGTTTGCGTGATTATTTTTGTACATTACTTGGAATATATCGGTTTTACTCCATGCCAATTATGTATCTATCAAAGATGGCCATGGTATCTAATAATTTTTTTGAGCTTTGTTTCAATTTTTTATAACAAAAGAATTTATCCTTATAATAAATTCATAATCTTTTTGCTTTTTGTTGGAAGTGCTGCATACGCAGGTTGGCATGCTGGAATAGAATGGGCTTTTTGGGAAGGGCCCTCTACATGCGCAGCTGGTGCAAATAAAATTGAGAGTCATGATAATTTATTAGAAAATATTCAAAGTATTCAGTCTTTTGTACCATGTAATGAAACAAGTTTTAGGTTTCTTGGAATATCTTTGGCAGGGTATAACTTTATTTCATCTCTAATAATGTCTATATATACTTTTTTGTTGTTAAGGAATGAAAATGAATAAAGCTCGTCTTGAAGAAATAATTAGAGTAGATCATGCTGGAGAGCATGGAGCAACATCAATATATAAAGGTACACTTGATATCTTGAATTTATTTGGCGATGAAAAAACAATATCAATCATTCAAGAAATGGCAGAAGGTGAAAAAAAGCATGTCAAAGAATTTAATAGATTGATTAAAGATAAATCTATAAGACCTACTGCCCTGTTACCTATTTGGAAAATGGCTGGTTACTCATTAGGGGCTTTATCGGCTATTCACGGTAAAAATGCAATAATGGTATGCACAGAGGCAGTTGAGGAGGTTATTGATAAACACTACTCCGACCAAATTGAAGAATTAGAACAATCTGGCGAAGAGGAATCTCTTTTAAACTCTATTAGGGAGTTTCATGCAGAAGAGGTGGAGCATGAAATGATAGCTAGGGAAGAAATGGATGAAATTTCCCCTATGATGAATATATTTAAAGATGTTGTTAAAATTGGTTGTAAAACTGCAATAAAAATATCAGAAAAAATCTAATTTTCTAATTCTATATCCCAATATAGGAAATCCATCCAACTTTCATGAAGATAATTAGGCGGGAAACTTTTACCATTCCTGTGCAGTTCATGAACATTTGGTTTAAAAGGTAATTGAATTGGGTGCATTTTGATATCTTGATGTAATTTGTTAGATTTCTTTAAATTGCAAGAAGAACATGCAGTAATAACATTACTCCATGTGGTAAGTCCGCCTTTTGATCTTGGAACAAAATGATCAAAAGTTAGATCTTCTTTTGAACCACAATATTGACACATAAATTTATCTCTTAAAAAAACATTAAATCTTGTAAAGGCTGGCCATTCTGGTGGTTTAATATAATCTTTCAGAGATACAACAGATGGGATTTCAATCTCAGTACTTGGTGACCTTACTTTTAAATCATAAGTAGAAACAATATTTACTCTATCTAAATAAACTGCCTTTATCGCATCCTGCCATGACCATAAAGATAAAGGATAATAAGAAAGAGGTTGATAGTCTGCATTCAAAACAAGTGCAGGACATGAATCAGGGTGGGAATTATTTATTAAGGTCGTATTCATATATCTTCTATTAATGTATAATTAATCCTAGAAAATTTTAAAATAAAAATAAACAAATAATGACATTAAAAAGAACAAGATTTGCACCAAGTCCAAATGGGAAATTGCATTTAGGACACGCTTTTTCTGCAATTATTTCAGAAAAATTAGCAAAAAAATTTAGTGGTGAATTTATTGTTAGAATTGAAGATATAGATATCGGTAGGAGCTCAAAGGAAAATGAAGAATTAATTCTTTTTGACTTAAATTGGTTAAATTTAAAATTTGATGAAAAAAATATAAGAAGACAGTCAGAATATTTTGACTTATATGAAACTTATTTAAAGAAACTTAGAGATCTAGATCTAGTTTATCCTTGTTGGGCTACTCGATCAGAAATTAAAAAAACTATAAACAATAATAAAATTAAACATCTAAATTGGCCAATAGACCCAGATGGACAATATATATACCCGGGTATCTATAAAAATATATCTCCTGCTGAGAGATCAGGTATGATGTTAAGTGGTAAAGATTTTTCTTGGCGTTTAGATATCGAAAAAGCAATTAAATATGCTCAAAATAAAATAAAATCTGAAATCTTTTTTAATGAAGTTGGTCTAGAGCCCATCGGAAGAAGATTAGCAGAACCCCATTTATACGGTGATATAATAATTGCAAGAAAAGATATACCTACTTCTTATCATCTAGCGGTAACCGTTGATGATTTTGAACAAAATATTACTGTTGTGACTAGAGGTCTTGATATTTACCCAGCTACCTCAATACACCGTTTATTACAAATCATTTTCGACTTCCCTGAACCTGAATGGTTTCATCATAATTTGATCAGAGATAAAGAGGGTATTAAATTATCAAAAACATCTAATTCTAATAGTATCGAGTTCTATAGAAATAATGGATACTCAGTTCAAAATATAAAAAAAGAAATCAATAAAATTGAACCTTTCCCATTATAAAATTTCTTCTGCGACTTTTTAGTCCTTTTTCTTTTGATTTTGATAATATAATAGTTCTATGAGAAAAAATTATGAATAAAGATCAAATAGTAAATGAATTAGAAAAAATATCCAATTTTGGTATTAATTTATTAAACTCGGCTAGAGAGAATAGTAATTCGGTTGAAGAAAAATTTTCAGATAATAATCAACATTATTTTCATGGTTTTGCCTGGTATGCTACTTATTTTAAAGCAATAGAAACAACATATTATTGGATAAAAGATTTAACAGAAAAAAATCTTTTAACAGATTATGAATCTGAAATTGCAAAAGTAGGTATTGGTGAGTTCTGTTTACAAATCATCCATGGTATTCCAATGAGTCAAAGTGAAACCGTGAGGCCAAATGAAATTTTAATTGATGACAAGTTGATGCAAGAATTCCAAAAAGTTTCCAAAGCATTTATAAGTGGAAATCTATCTGTATCTAAACAAAAACTATGCGAATTAATTCAAAAGAATTCAAATAATGGGATTTCACCAAATTTTGGTTTGGACGATACCTACGAACAGATTCGTCAAGAATTTGCTAAATTTACTAATGAAAGAATAATTCCTAATGCTCATAATTGGCATTTAAACGATGAATTAATCCCTTCTAATATAATAGATGAGATGTCAGAATTAGGAGTTTTTGGGCTAACTATTCCAGAAGAGTATGGTGGATTAGGATTAAGTAAAACTGCAATGTGCATAGTTTCTGAAGAATTATCAAGAGGATGGATCGGAACAGGTTCACTAGGGACAAGATCAGAAATTGCTGCTGAGCTTATCCTTATTGGAGGCAATGAAGAACAAAAGAAAAAATTTCTTCCAAGAATAGCAAAAGGAGAAATACTTCCAACTGCTGTTTTTTCTGAACCAGATATAGGCTCTGATTTAGCTCATTTAAAAACCAGAGCAAAATTAAATGAAAATAATTATGAAGTTACTGGTAATAAAACATGGATTACCCATGGAGCTAGAGCAAATTTAATGACTATGCTCGTTAGGACAAAGAAAGATATTAAGGATCATAACGGTTTATCAATTTTATTAGCCGAGAAAACATCCGGAACAGAAGATAATCCATTTCCAGATCAGAATATTAAGGGCGGTGAGATAAATGTAATTGGCTATAGAGGAATGAAAGAATATGATATTGCCTTTGAAGGATATGAAGTGCCATCGGCCAATCTTCTGGGTCAAAAAGAAGGCCAAGGGTTTAGACAATTAATGTCCACATTCGAGTCTGCAAGGATACAAACTGCTGCTAGATCATTAGGGGTTTCACAAAATGCCTGTGATTTGGCTTTAAAATACTCACAAGAAAGAGTTCAATTTGGTAAAGAGTTGATAAATTTCTCACGAATTAGTGAAAAAATAGCAGCAATGTTTGCAGAAACTATGATAGCTAGACAACTGACTTTATATGCTGCAAGGATTAAAGACACAGGACAAAGATGTGATATGGAAGCAGGAATGTCTAAGCTATTAGCTGCAAGAACAGCATGGACATCAGCTGATAGCGCTCTTCAAGTTCATGGAGGGATTGGATTTGCAAGCGAAACACCAATAAGCAGGATATTAGCAGATTCGCGAATCTTAAGTATATTTGAAGGTACTGCAGAAATACAAGCACAAGTGATTGCAAAAAGACTTTTCGAAAGTAATAATAGATAATTATTATAAATTTTTGAAAAATGATTTATGTTTAATATTCTTTTTCGAGAGACAAAAATGATTACAAAAAAAATATTTAAAATTGCTCTAATTACTTTATTCCTGCCTTTAAGTTTCTTACAAGGAGCAGAATATCGTATTGGTTTGTCAATGCACGATGTTGAGAGAAGAGTTGAGGGAGGCCCTGCTTTATCTATTGAGAAAGTTTTCGATAGACCTGAATGGTGGCATAGATTTGCTGGCAATCCTCACATCGGAACTCAACTAAGTCTCGCAAACCATACTCACTTATTTTACGCGGGATCAACCTGGAATTTATTTAATAAAAATAGGTTTTCTGGTGAACTGGCCTTTGGTGCAGCGATTCATACAGGTAATAATGAAATAAAGGATGGTGAACTAGGATACGGCTGTAAAGTAAATTTTAGAGAACTGATAGCGTTTGGTTATGATATAAATGATACACAAAAGATTCAACTTAGCGCACAACATATGTCTAATGGTAGTTTATGTGATCCTAATCAAGGGCTTACAAGTGTTGGTTTAAGATTTGCTTGGAAATTGAATTAATGATTCGATTAACAAAAATTTATACTAGAACAGGTGATAAAGGTGAAACAAGCCTTGGAGACGGTTCTAGGGTTTCTAAAGAAGACAATAGAGTAGAAGCCTATGGAACAGTTGATGAGGCAAATTCAATTATTGGTCTTGTAAGAACAAAAACAAAGCAGGCTGAATTAATATTACTAGATAATATTTTAGCAACAATTCAAAATGAGCTATTTGATTTAGGGGCCGAATTATCAATTCCTATCAATGATAAAAATATAGAAATGCTAGAAAGAACCAAGATTACCGAAAAACAAATCGAAAGGCTAGAAAATGAAATTGATCAGCTGAATGCTAACCTATCTGATCTTGAATCCTTTATACTTCCTGGTGGAACATTAGCATCTTCATACTTGCATTTAGCCAGAACAGCCGTTCGTAAGGCAGAGAGATTAGTGGTAAAAATGGATAATTTAGAGAAAAACTCTGTTTCTAATACAGCCCTAAAATATATTAATAGACTTTCGGATCTTCTTTTTGTAGCAGCAAGATATGCTAATCAAACTGATATTGGTGGAACAGGAGATGTTTTATGGAAACCCGGAAGCTCAAGGGAGGAGTAAAGCAATACATTTAAAAGAATTGCGTAAACTTTTAAACTGAGTTATTGACACTTCATGTTAGGGGTTTTAATTTCCCGTTAATTTATTTTCAAATTTTTTTGGAGTTAATAATGAAAATAATTGTACCTATTAAAAGGGTTGTAGACTACAACGTCAAAATAAGAGTCAAATCTGATCAAACGGGTGTTGAGCTTGATAATGTTAAGATGTCAATGAATCCATTTGATGAAATTGCTGTTGAAGAAGCAATTAGACTAAAAGAAGCGGGAACTGCTGAAGAAATTATTGCTCTTTCAATAGGGCCTCAACAAGCACAAGAAACAATTAGAACAGCTCTTGCTATGGGAGCTGATCGTGGGATTCTTATAAAATCAGATCAAAATGTTTCGCCTTTAAATGTTGCAAAAATTATAAAAGCAGTGGCAGAAGAAGAAAATCCTGACTTAATAATTCTAGGAAAACAAGCAATTGATGATGATTCAAATCAAACAGGTCAAATGTTATCTGCATTGTTGGGTTGGTCACAAGGTACATTCGCTTCTGAGGTAAAATTGGAAAATGATAAATTATTAGTAACTAGAGAAGTTGATGGAGGACTACAAACAATAAAACTTAGCATGCCTTCAATTGTAACAACTGATTTGAGACTTAATGAGCCTAGATATGCATCACTTCCGAATATTATGAAGGCTAAGAAAAAAGAGATTACCGAAAAAAATCCGGAAGATTTAAATATTTCTATTGAACAGAATTTAGAAATTATAAAAGTTTCAGAACCCACTCAAAGAGAAGCTGGGGTAAAAGTTGAGACAGTTGATGAATTAGTGGATAAATTAAAAAATGAAGTAGGAGTTATTTAATGACAACATTATTGATTGCAGAACATGATAATAATAGTATCGGTGACTCAGTAAGGAAAGCCATTACTGCAGCTCATGAAATAGGTGAACAGGTAGATATACTAGTTGCTGGTAAGGATTGTAATTCTGTTGCAGAAGAAGCTGCAAAAATTTCTGGAGTAAATAAAGTCTTAATTTGTGATAATGATATTTATGCAAAACATTTAGCTGAGCCATATGCAGATCTAATTGTTTCTATATCAAGTAATTATAATACATTTATTGCACCGGCAACAACGACAAGTAAAAATTTTATGCCAAGAGTTGCTGCTCTCCTTGATGTTCCTCAGGTTTCAGACATAACATCAGTTATTGATAATCAGACATTTGAACATCCGATTTATGCAGGAAATGCTATTGAGACAGTAAAATTATTAGCAGAAAAGAAAGTTATTACAGTAAGAGCAACTGCTTTCCAAGCTGCTGAAGGTCAAGAAGCAGTAGATATTGAGGTAGTAGACTCAGCATCTAGTCCAGAATTATCTGAGTATATATCTGAAGAATTAACAGAATCAGACAGACCTGAACTTACATCAGCTAAAATTATCATATCTGGAGGCAGAGGAATGCAATCAGGAGACAATTTTGTATTATTAGAAGCTATAGCAGATAAATTAGGTGCTGCAGTTGGTGCATCACGCGCAGCTGTTGATGCTGGATTTGTTCCAAATGATTATCAAGTTGGTCAAACAGGTAAAGTTGTTGCTCCTGAACTATATATCGCTGTAGGAATTTCTGGAGCTATTCAACATTTAGCTGGTATGAAGGATTCGAAAATTATTGTCGCTATTAATAAAGATGAAGAAGCTCCAATATTTCAGGTAGCAGATTATGGTTTAGTTGCAGATTTATTTAAAGCAATACCAGAGTTAGAAACAGCATTAGGTTAGGTTAAATTTAAGAACTCTTTAATTCGGCAATAAATTTTACTACCTCTTTTGAATCCCATTCAAAGTCACCATCGTATCTTCCGATTTCTTTTCCATTTTTATCGAAGAGAATTGTTATTGGTAATCCCTTTGCATTAATATATTTTCCAACCATTGTAGTTGGGTCATGGTAGCTACTTAAATTTTTTATGTTAATTTCTTTAAGGAAATTTTCAACTTTAGGAAAAGCTGTTCTTTCAATAGACACAATAATAACCTGAAAATTTTCATCGCCCATTTCAGCCTGTAAATTATCAAGTGAAGGCATCTCTACTCTACATGGTAAACACCATGTGGCCCAAAAATTCATCAAGATAAACTTTCCCCTGAAATCGGATATGTTATACTTGTTACCTTCTGAGTCGTTAAATTCAACAATATCAAATTTTGATAATGGATCAGGCTCAGAAAGTTTAAAATGTTCTGAGTCATTATTGAACAAACCAATAGAATAAGAAACTATTAGCAGCAAGCTAAAGGAGATGATTAACGAAAATATAATAAATTTCTTTTTTGACTTAAACATGAGAGTTCTATAGAGAGGTTTTTTTTAAATTAAAAGTAAATATGGCTAGAAAAATACAAAAAAATAAAATGTGGGGAGGTAGATTCAACTCCGATCAAGATAAAATAATGCTTGAAATGAATTCTTCTATTGAATTTGACTCTAGGCTATATCTTGAAGATATTACTGCCTCGATTGCACATGCGAAAATGCTAGCAAAAAATAAGATAATTTCTTTGGTAGAATCACAAAAAATTATATCTGGTTTAAAAAAAATCAAAATTGAGTTTGAAAAGGGTATTTTTAATTTAGATCCACTTCTAGAAGATATACACATGAATATTGAGTCAAACCTTCAAAAAAAAATTGGCAATGTAGCTAAAAAACTTCATACCGGTAGATCAAGAAATGATCAGGTAGCAACCGATATGAGATTATATATGAGGAAAAAATGCCAAGAAATCATAAAAAAAATTACGATGATTCAAAAAGAATTAAGTAAAAAAGCGAGTAAATATTATGATTTTATTATGCCAGGATTTACTCATATGCAAATTGCTCAACCTGTTACACTTGGTCACCATCTTCTTGCTTATGTAGAAATGCTCGAAAGAGATAAAAATAGATTTCAAGATGCCTTAAAAAGGATCAACCAAAGCCCTCTTGGCGCAGCGGCATTAGCGGGAACAACCTTTCCAATTGATAGAGAAATGACATCAAAAGCTCTAGGTTTCACAAATCCAATGGCTAACTCGATTGATGCAGTTTCATCAAGAGATTTCATTATTGAGCCTTTGGCAGCTTCATCAATACTTGCTTCTCATCTTTCAAGGTTTTCTGAAGAAATTATACTTTGGGTCTCAGAAGGTTTTGATTTCATTGAATTGCCCGATAGCCTTGCGACAGGATCATCAATAATGCCTCAAAAGAAGAATCCTGATATTGCAGAATTGGTTAGAGGAAAAAATGGAAGAGTTATTGGAGCACTGATGTCGATTCTTGTTGTTATGAAAGGATTACCTTTAGCATATTCAAAAGATCTTCAAGAAGATAAAGAGTTAACTTTTGATGCTATAGATAATATTTTGAATTCCCTTGAAGCAATAAATGCCATCGTAAAAAAATTAAAACCTAAAAAAGAAAATTTATACTCTGCTGCACAAAAAAGTTACTCTACAGCCACTGATTTAGCAGATTGGCTTGTTTCTAACTTAAATATTCCTTTTAGAGAAGCTCATAAAATAACTGGAAATATAGTAAGATATTGTGAGAAAAAGAAAATTAAATTATCTGAACTAACAATAAAAGAGCTTAAAAGTTTTAATAAAAAGATTAATGATGATATTTTTAATGTGCTGGATGCTAAACAATCTGTTAATCAAAAAAAATCCTTTGGTAGCACATCTCCATTAATGGTAAAAAAATCAGCAGCAAAATGGATAAAAAAATTACAGAATGAAAAAAAATAGCATCATAATTATCATATTTATAATTCTATTATCTGGATGCGGCAGAAAAGGAGATTTATTGCCGCCGCCATCAAATAATATTAACCCTGTTGGAATATTCCTCGAAGGTAAGTAATTATGTATTCTTACAAAAACAAAAATCTTCACTGTGAAAATATAAATTTAATTGAGTTGGCGAAAAAACTTGGTTCACCATTCTATTGTTATTCTTCCAAAATACTTGAAAGTAAATATAATGAACTTACTAATGCTTTTAAAGAAGAAGACCTTCTTGTTTGCTTCTCATTAAAAGCTAATTCAAACCAATCAATTATAAAAACATTCTCTTCATTGGGTTCTGGAGCAGATGTGGTTTCAATTGGAGAGCTTAAAAGAGCTTTAAAAGCAAAAATACCACCTAATAAAATTGTTTTTTCTGGCGTCGGTAAGAATACTGACGAAATTATATTTGCAATTAAAAATAAGATATTAATGATTAATGTTGAATCTATTTCTGAGCTCAAACAAATTTCAACACAAGCAGCAAATCTAAATATGATTGCACCAATATCACTAAGAGTTAACCCTGACATCGAAGCTGGCGGAAATGAAAAAATTTCTACAGGAAAGAAGCAAGATAAATTTGGCATTTCTATTAAAGAGGCGATTGATGTTTATGAACTTGCGTCAAATCTAAATAATATTGAAATTAAAGGTATTGATGTACACATTGGAAGTCAAATTAATGATTTAGAGCCTTTCGAAAAAACTTTTGATAGTATTGTTGAAACTATTATTAAATTAAAAGAAAAGAATATTGATATTGATATAATCGATATAGGAGGAGGCATAGGAATTAATTATACTGATGAAAAAGCCCTAAATATTAAAGATTATGCAGCATTAGTTTCAAAAAAATTAGGATCATTAAATAAAAAGATCATAATTGAACCTGGAAGATTTTTAACAGCTGAGTCAGGTATACTCGTAACAAAAATAATTTATATTAAAGAGAATGAGTCTAAAAAATTTATCATCGTTGATGCAGCTATGAATGATTTTATAAGGCCATCTTTATATGGATCATTGCATAATGCTCTTACAATAATTGAAGGTGGCAAAGAAAGACCTACAGAAAGTTATGATGTGGTGGGCCCTATTTGTGAAACAGGAGATTTTTTTATAAAAAACTTCACAACTTCACAACTTTTAGAAGGAGATCTTTTAGCTATTACAAATGTTGGAGCTTATGGTTCTGTTTTATCATCAAATTATAATTCGAGGCCTTCAATTGCAGAAATAATTATTAAAGACGATAGTTATTCTGTCATAAAGAAGAGGCAGGATATAGAAGAAATGATTGATCAGGATAGCTTAGCTGATTGGCAAGAAAACTAAGGAATAATCTCGATCAGAACCTTATTAGCATTCTTTGGGTAATTTATAAAATTTGTTGAAAATGATTTTTGTTCATTCATTTCAAAATACTCATCATTTAAAACAATAATCTCTTGCATGATAACTTTTTCATCTGGCCCTACTATTTTAACAATTATATTAGGTACAATTCTCATATAATTTGACTGATTAATTAAAGAACCCGAAACAATTAAAGACTCTTTATTATTAATAATTGTGGCACGAGATTCTAAATTATAAATATCTATCCCTCTAATATTTATTGAGGGATCAACAAACTCTAAAACAGGTCTTAATATAGGAAAATTTTCCAATAAGAAAATTCTATTGTACCAAATCATCCCAAGCGATAAGAAAAGAACCAGTATTATAATAATAGATAAAAAACCACCTTTCTCATTATCTTTTTCTTTAACTGTAACAGGTAATGGATGATCTGGTTTTATATTTGGATCCAATGTCTCATTTTTATTTTCTTTAATTACTCCTCCTTGAGAATTAATGGATTCATAAAGAGGAGGAACTTCAATAGCTTTACCTTGCGAGTTTGCTGTCCAAATAAAATAACATTTAGAACACTTAACTTTTCTATTTTTAGTTCCAAATTTTTCTGTGCTTACAGAAAAACTTGTATTACATGCTGGACATTGAATAATCATAATTTCTATATACTTCAGAAGGCATTATCTATTAATTATATAGGCCTCCCCCTTTGGCCCATCCGATAATACAACCAAAGCACCATTTGTTGATGATTTTATACTTCTAATTCTGCCTTTGATTTCATCAAAAATAATTTCTTCTTCTAATGCATTATTATCAAGAGAAATCTTTCTTATTTCACCGGGAACAAGAGAGCTTATAATTAAACTATTATTAAATTCAGGAAACATTTCTCCATCATAAAAAATCATATCAGAAGGTGCTATTGAAGGTACCCAGTATGTTAAGGGTTGCTCCATACCAATCTTTTCTGTAAATGGAGAAATTATACTACCATTATAATCTATACCGTAAGTAATGGCTGGCCAGCCATAATTTTTACCAGCAATAATTAAGTTAAGCTCGTCACCGCCACGTGGGCCATGCTCATTAGAATATAATATATCATTTTTTGAGTCGTAAGCTATTCCCTGCTGATTTCTATGACCATATGAAAAAATTTCTGGTAAAGCATTTTGTGTATTGATGTAAGGATTATCTTTTGGAATAGAGCCATCAGCATTAATACGAATAATTTTACCAAAATGATTATCAAGGTTTTGTGCATCTTCACGATAATTAAAGCCATCTCCAGATGTTATTATTAATGAATTATCATTCAAAAAAACTAGGCGCGCGCCATAGTGATTTGATGATTTTCTATATGGTTTTGCCTCAAAAATTATTTTTTTATTCATGAGTTCATTTCTAATTAACTCTGCACTAATAACTTTAAGAGTATTTTTATTTTTTTCACCATATGAAAAAGAGATCAAAACAATACTATTTTTTTCAAATTCAGGATGAAGAATAATATCTGATAAACCACCTTGGCCTCTAAACAAGGCATTTGGAATTCCGTTAATATCAATAACCTCTCTAGTTTTGATATCTATTCTCTTTATTTTACCAATAAGTTCGGTAACAAGGATATCTCCATTAGGAAGTGTGGCTGAGCTCCATGGATGGTTAAAATTATGTTCAACTTTCTCAACATTATATTCTAAATTAGCTGCAATTAGAGGTCTTGCAAGAACTATGGCTACAAGAGAGATCAATACTAATATTCTATATTTATAATTTAATTTGTTTTCAATTCTCATTTTTAAATACCTTATTTAAGAGAAGTCCATATAAATATCCACCCAAAAGGCCGGATACACAAAAAAGAAAAAGTCCAAGATAAGATCTCATTCCAGCAATTAAAATAGCCCCTGTAAACACCAATGTTGTCAACTTTAGCATGAAAAAAACGCTAACAAATCCTGAAATTGAATAGGATAAAGTACGTTTAATTGGAAAAAAATATCTAACAATCATAGTTATTAAAAATGCTAAAAAAAATGTTATTAAAATTATGACTAAAAATAAAAAGCCATTTGAAATATCTTTTAAAAGTAACTCAAAGAACATTTTGATTGAAATATCAAAACCTTGAGATGTTAACCAAATTAAGTTGGCGGATAAATTAATTAAGATTATAAGTGATGCCGTCAAGAGTGAAGATATTATATAAAATATTGGTAAATAAAGAAATTTCATTTATTGTTTCCTTTGAATAAGCCAGATACCACTAAAAATAAAAGCTAATCCAATAATAATAGCAAAATTTATAGATTCATCTAACAAATAAATTCCTAAAACTAATGCCCATACTGGTATCAAATAATTGACCATAGACATAAATATAGGCCCTTCTAAATCAACTATTTTAAACCATACAAATGTTGCAACTCCGGTTGAAACAGTACCCAAGAGAAAAAGTAAAAGAATAGTTTTAGTATCTAATAAGGCCAAATCAGGAAAAGGTTCAAAAAGAATTGCTGTGATCAAGCCCATAAAAGATGCGCTTAGTAAAGAGCCTATTGCTCTATCAGTAGGAGGTATATGAGAAATTTTTTTTGTCAATACAGTTGCTAAAGCATATGAGGAAGTTCCTAATAAAACTGCAATTTGTCCAAACATAAACATAGAATTTAAATCAACAATTTCTGAATTATTTAAACCTATTAATAATATAAGACCTAAAAAACCTAATGTTATGCCTAATATTTTAACAGAGGTAATTTTTTCGTCTTTTAGAAGAAGATAAGAAAGTATAAGCGTCAATATAGGGTTAATACCCATCAATATTGCTGTAAGGGAAGAAGGAATATACTGCTGTCCCCAGGCTATTATACTAAATGGGAAATTAAATCCCAAAAATCCAATAATAAAACTCCAAAACCAAAATTCTTTATCAAAAGTAAGGGATTTATTTTGTAGATATAGCCAAATTAATAGAACTAATGAACCTAGTGCTATTCTGCTAAACATTATCCATAATGGGCCAATAGAGACAAGAATAATCTTAATTATCGCAAATCCTGAACCCCAAACAATACCCAAAAAGAATAGCAATGATAGTGGAAGTAATTTCTTTTTCATTTTCTACAATACAAAATTGTTAACAAAATATTTTAAGAAAAAATTTATGATTGAAAAAACTCTATGCATATATTCTTAAAAAAATTAATATTAAAGTATAATGCAACTTAAGACACTTTTAATTACTATTATTTTCGCAATAATTTTTCTATTTTTTTTACTACTAAATGAATTTAATTTGTTATCCAAAAAGAATGATTGGGAACTAAAAAATAACACTAATTTTGATTCAATAGTGGTTTTAACTGGGAAATTTGATCGAATAAAAAAAGGATTCGAATTGCTGGAAGCTAATTATTCCAAAAAAATGTTCATTTCTGGAGTTAATCCAATCGTGAAAAAAAATGAATTAAGAAAAATCATTATTCCTAACAGTTCAACCGAGAAAATTAGTTTATTTGACTGTTGTGTTTTTATTGGAAAAGAAGCAAAAAATACAAAAACTAATGCTGTTGAAGTTATAAAATGGATGAAAAAGAATAATTTGATTTCTGCAATTCTTGTTACTTCAGATATCCACCTTCCTAGAAGCATTTTAGAATTTCAAAATAACACCAATCATATTAAAATCACATCATGGCCAGTTAAAACTAATAGCAATAATTTTATTAATTTTTTAAAGGAATTTTTAAGATTTAGTTTTGTTCGTATTAAATACTTAATTATATGAGGTATAATTATAAATAAAATTCTATCATATATATCAATTACATTTTTTTTTACAATCACTGCTATTATAGCCTTAGCAGGTCTTCCTTTATTATTTTTCCCAAGAAAATATACCGCTCTCTTAATCCACTCTTGGTCTAAATTAATGCTTTTTTTATTTAAAAGATTTGATGGCTTAAATTGGGAAGTGATCGGAGAAGAGAATATTCCTGACACACCATTTATTATTGCATCGAAGCATCAGTCAATCTGGGATACAATTTTTTTTACAGCTTATTTTAGTGATGCAGCTATGGTTCTGAAAAAAATATTAATTTATTTACCCGCCTATGGATGGCATGCAGTTAAAGCTAAGATGATTTGGATTGATAGAAAAGCTAAAGGCAAAGCATTGAGACAATTACTTAAAATGGCAAAAGAATGCTCTAACAATAATAGACCAATTGTTATCTTTCCAGAAGGAACAAGAGTAAATATTGGTGAAAAAGGGGATTATAAATCTGGTTGTTTTGCTTTATATAAATATCTCGATATCCCATGTATTCCTGTAGCGTTAAACTCTGGTCTATATTGGCAAACAAAAGGATATGAAAGAGAAGAAGGTACAATAAAAGTAAAATTTCTAAAAGGAATAGAGCCCGGGCTTCCAAAAAAAAATTTTCAATCATTATTGGAGGATAAAATTGAAACAGCCTCAGAGGAACTTTTAATAAATAAAAATAATGAAAAAAAATAGAAATTTATACAAGTATACAAAGTTACCTATTTATACATTCATTTTAATCTTAATCATATGGTCAACCTATTGGTTTTTAGGAACTATATATATTGAAAATAGAGTTTTAAAGGATAATATTTTAAGATATGAAAATTCTACAATTTCTGGTTATCCATTTCATTTTGATATAAATCTAAAACAATTAAAATATAATCTGTTTAAAGAAATCACGCTTAAAGAAATTAATATAAAAACATTTGCATGGCGCTTTGATCAAATTAGATTATTAATAAATGATAAAATTTCTTATCAAATATCAAATTCAATAAAAATTATAGCCCTACCATCAAATTTGATTATTGATTTTTATAATTATAATAAAAATAATAAAGAATTTAAAATTTTCGGAAATGACATAGTTTTTTCTGAAAATTATAGTAACAAATCATTCTCAATTGACGGTATTTCAGGAAATATCAAACATGAAGGTGTATATAATATTGATATTGTAACAAATAAAGGTAGATCATCACTTACTGCTCAAGGTTATGTTGATACTCAAAATGAATATTTAGAGGGTAATATTGAATTTTCTTTTTCTGACCCCAAAGATATAAAAAGATTGTTTCAAATTTTTGGAATAAACATCGAAGAAAATCCTATTACTAACTTATTAATATATAGAGGTAAAATTGATTTAATCTTTGAAGATGGAATGTCACTTTTAGGACCTCTTCCAATTGGAAGGGCGCCGAAATTAAAATAAATTAATCACCTCTTCCAAAATCAACTTTTTGTGTATCTTGGCCAGCCTCAATAATATTCTTTCTTACATTCCTTGTTTTCTTAAAAAAGTTTTCGAGATATTCATAGTCATTATCTTCAATAGCTGATTTCAATTTATCTAAATCATTAGAAAAATAATCCAGCATTTCTAAAACTGCATCACTGTTATTAATAAAGATATCTCTCCACATAATGGGGTCAGAGGCAGCAATTCTAGTAAAATCTCTAAATCCTCCAGCAGAATACTTAACAACTTCTTTTTTATTAACATTTGCTAAATCGTTTGCCGTACCAACAATATTGTAAGCTATCAAATGGGGAATATGACTGGTTATAGCAAGAACTTTGTCATGATATTCTGGATCCATAATCTCAACCATGGCGCCTAAATTTTCCCAAAATGCCTTAACATCGTTAAGTTTATCTAAATTTGTTCTTTTTGAAGGAGTAAGAACACACCATCGATTATCAAATAAATCTGCGAAACCTGCCTCTGGACCTGACATTTCTGTACCAGCTATTGGATGACCAGGAACAAAATGAATCGATTCAGGCAGAATATCTTCAATCTCAATTATTATTTTAGATTTTGCTGAACCAGTATCAGTAATTACACATCCATCTTTAAGGTTAGGCGAAATTTCTTTAACTATACTCGCAAATGAAGATAATGGTGTTGCTAAAATTACTAGATCAATATCACGATTAATTTGGCTCAAATCTAAATAAGCCTCAGACACCAATCCTCTTGATAATGCAGTTTTAACTGTTAAGTCACTTTTTGCAAAACCTTGTAAATGAATCTTATTACTAAACCTTTTAGTGGCTAATCCGATTGATCCACCTATAAGCCCTAAACCAATAATTGCTATTTTTTTGAAAGGATCCTCCATATTATTTTTTAAAAGCATTAACTGTTTCTATAAGTAACAGATTAGCTTCCTCCTTTCCGATGGTTATTCTTAAGCAGTTTGGTAAATTATATTCTTCCATCTCTCTTACAATTATTCCTTTAGAACTTAATAGATGATAAGCTTCTTTCGCAGAAAATTTAAAAGATTCTAAAAATTCAACAAGGATAAAATTACATTGACTTGGATACACAATTAAACCAACATCAGTAAAACAATCATTTAATATTTTTTTCCATTTACTGTTATGCTCTACAGAAAAATTAATGTGATCATCGTCTTCTAGAGCACTTATCGCAGCCATTTGCGCAGCTGTATTTACTGAGAATGGAACTTTTAGAATATCAAGTTTTTCAGCAATTTTTTTGGGGCAATATGCCCAACCTACCCTTAAGCCAGCTAGCCCAAAAGCCTTTGAAAAAGTTTTTGTAATTACAATATTTTCGCTGCCTTTTGCTAATTCAAACCCTATTGAGTAGTCTTTCTCTTCAACATATTCTGAATATGCAGCATCTATTACAAACAATACATCATCAGGAACAGATTTATTTAATCTCTTAATTTCATCAAAGTTTATATAGCTTCCAGTAGGATTGTTTGGATTCGCAATATAAATAATCTTTGTCTCATCGGTTAATGATGAAATAAAATTATCGATATTTGGCTGGAAGTTTTCTTCTTTCGCACGAACGACTGTTGCACCAGAGCTTTGAATGGCAAGCGGGTAAACTGCAAATGCATTTTCTGAAACTAGACCTTGATTTCCTTCATCTAAATAAACTCTTGCAAGCAAATGAAGTATTTCATCTGAACCACAACCGCACACTATTCTATCGCTATCTATTGAATATTTACTTGATATAGCCAATTTGAGTGCTGCATTTGATGAGTCTGGATATAACCCTAAATCACTTGAAACTTTCTCATACTCAGCAATTACATTAGAGCTTGGTCCAAAGGGATTCTCATTTGAAGATAATTTATAAATTTTATCAACACCTTCAATTTTACTTATGCCGCCTTTATATGCCTTAATGGCATTTAAATATTTTTTTGGTTCTGGTTTTTTCATAACTTTACTATCCAGTCTTTATATATCCAAAACTTCCTAAGATAGAAACATCTTTAATTTCAATATCTTCATAATATTCATCAACTGATATCATAAACTTATCTTGAAGATTATATATAATTGTAAAATTATATTTCTGTGATATCCAATTTTTACTTTCTTCATTACACACAAGAATGGTTTTATTGTTTCGAGCCCTTTCGGGTTTAACTTGGCCTAATAAAAATCCAAGACAATCATTTTCAAATACAGGTAAACAACCAAAAATATATATATTCTTTGGTAAAGAATTTAACCACCAATCATTTTCTATTGGAAGAACTGCGATGAGATTTTTACTTTCTGAAATTTCTTTTATAACTTTAGAGCTTTCATAACCGAAAGTTTGTTTTGCTTTTGATCCATAATAATTTCTTACCTCTTTGCTTAACTCACTACCTTGATTATCAGCCACAACAATTTCAAAAGAAGATTGAACAGAATTTGTTATAGTGCTTATAATTTCTCTCCAGATATACAAAATAGACTTACCATCAAGATGATTATTAGCCTTACTGTATAAATTCTCTAATAAATCTATTTCTCTTCCAGGCTTAAGAATATCAACTCCTTCTGTTGCCTTTATTGAGGAAATTGATTTTACAATTTCCGCTCTTTGCAGTATCGAAGATAATATCCTATCATCTATTAAATCTATCTTTTCTCTAAGTTTATTTAATTCTTCTTTCAAAAAAACCTCCACTGAAGAATAACTAACATAATAATGGTAATTATTTCTATTCATAATTTATTTGCTTTTATTTTCTTCATAATATAAATATCAAGATGCATTAAGAAAGGGATTATCCCTGCCAACCTGCATACCGTGCGAAGGTGGTAATATATGCGGCCAAATGGCAAAAATTAGGTCTCATTTATTTTCTTAATTTTAACAGAGCTGGCCACTTAAGGCTGGGTATTTGATGTTCAGATTGTGCGCCCTAGATTTACTTAAAGCACTAAAGAGAGGAAAAAATGAAAAATTTAAATTTTATTAAAATCTTTTTTATATTTTGTTTATTAACTTTTATTGGATCGACAAATAATCCAGTATTTTCACAAGAAAGTACTTCTTTTAAAAGCGCAGGCAAATGGCTTGTTGGGCTTAAGGTACTCAATCTTGATCCAGATGTTGATTCCAATGTTTCAATTGGTGGAGAGGCAAAAGTAGATGATGATACTGTTCCTGAATTAGATATCAGGTATTTTATTACTGACAATATTGCAATAGAGGCTATTTTTGGAACAACAGAGCATAATGTTTCTGTTGCTGGTTCTGCATTAGGTAATGTTAATTTAGGTACCGTAAAAGTTCTACCGCCCACTTTTACTTTACAGTACCATTTCAATAGTGAAAGTAATTTTCTTCCATATATTGGTGCTGGAGTAAATTATACTTTTTTCTATGATGATAATCCTGGTGATGCTGTCGGTATTAGCTATAAAGATGAAATCGGCTTTGCATTCAATATCGGTTTTGATTATGTATTAAGTGAAAATAATTACTTTAATATTGATATAAAAAAGTATGACCTTTCTACAGATGTAGTTGTGGATGCTGGCGCAGCTGGAATTGCAACAGCAGATGTTGATCTTGATCCATTAGCAATTAGTATAGGTTATGGATGGAGATTCTAGTAAATGTAATTTCTTAAATTACAAGAATCTATTATTTTATTCGGGATTATTATGAATGAAGAACATAAAAAAAATGATTGTTTATTTTATAATGATCCCGAATCATTATTGCTAGAAAGTGGACAAATAATTAATGGCCACGATATAGCATATAAAACCTACGGGACATTAAATTCAAAAAAAGATAACGCAATACTAATTTGTCATGCTCTATCAGGTGACCAATATGTTGCTAGTCCACACCCAATCACCAAAAAAGAGGGCTGGTGGGAACGAATGGTTGGTAAAAATAAACCAATAGATACTAACCGATTTTTTGTTATATGTATAAATGTCTTAGGTGGATGTATGGGATCAACAGGACCAGCATCTTTTAATCCTGAGACCAATAAAGTATTTGCAGTAAATTTTCCGATAATAACGATAGCTGATATGGTTAAAGCGCAAGTTAGGTTAATAGATAACTTTGGAATAGAAAAATTAGTTTCCGTAATTGGCGGCTCTATGGGGGGTATGCAAGCTCTCGAATGGGCTGCTTCCTATCCTGAAAGATTGAAATCAGCAATTCCAATAGCGACTTCCCCTAGACATACTGCACAAAATATTGCCTTTCATGAATTAGGTCGTCAGGCAATAATGGCCGATGTAAATTGGAATGCTGGAAATTACAAAGATAAAAATACTAATCCTTCAAAAGGCCTTTCAATTGCTAGGATGACTGCTCATGTTACTTATTTATCTGAAGCTTCACTAACAAAAAAATTTGGAAGAAAATTGCAAGATAAAACAGATCTCGGTTTTGGTTTTGATGCTGATTTTCAAATTGAGAGTTACTTAAGACATCAAGGTCATACATTTGTTGATAGATTTGATGCTAACTCATATTTATACATAACAAGAGCAATGGATTACTTTGATTTAGAAAAAACTCATAAAAAGTCTCTTACAGAAATATATGCTAACAGCAATTTAAAATTCCTAATTGTATCATTTACTGGAGATTGGCTTTATCCAACATCTGAAAACCTAATGATAGTTAGGGCTCTCAGCGCAGGTGGGGTTGATGTAAGTTTTGTTGAAATTGAATCCGATAAAGGACATGATGCATTTTTATTAGATGAGCCTGAATTTGATGTTTGTCTGGATGGGTTTCTTAAATCATTATGATTAAAAAGCTAGAATTATGATCACATTAAGAAAAGACTTAGACCTTATAGCAAATCTTGTTGAAGATAACTCTAAAGTTATTGATATAGGTTGTGGTAATGGAGAATTGCTTAATTTTCTGAGTAAAAATAAGAACTCAAAAATCCAAGGACTAGAAATTAATCAGAAAAAAGTAAACAAATGTGTTTCAAAAGGTTTATCAGTTATTCAAGGAGATGCCGATAAGGATCTTGGTTTATATCCTGAACAATCTTTTGATTATGTTATTCTTAGCCAAACTATACAAGCAACACTTGAGCCTAATAAAATCCTAACTGAACTAACAAGAATAGGTAAAAGAGTTATTGTCTCAATTCCTAATTTTGGTTTCTGGAAAGTAAGACTCGATCTTTTAATAAAAGGTAAAATGCCCATAACTTCAAAACTAAACTCAACTTGGTTTGAAACTGAAAACATTCACTTGTGCACAATATCTGATTTTACAGATTTATGTGATCAATTGAATCTAAAAATTAAACAAACTGTTACTATTGCGTCCAACAAACAAAAAAGGTTTTCTGGTAAACCAAATAAATCAGAAAATATATTTGCTGAAGAAGCTATTTTTCTTATTCAAAATTAGATTTTTTGATTTTTTCTATTGGATAAATTTGTGAAATTATTATTCCAATAAAAATTAAAGAAGAACCTGTTAAAATTCTAGCGTTGAAGAATTCTGCTAAAATTAACCATCCAAAAAAAGCTGCAAATATCGCTTCAGTGCTCATTATTATTGCTGCTTCATTTGGAGGAGAATACCTTTGCCCAATCATTTGAAGCACAAAAGCAATACATACAGATCCAATTGAACAATATAGCAAAGTGATTAAAACTAGAGGGTTTCCAAAAAGATTTGGAAAATTAAATAATTCTTTTGGAGAAAATAAAAAACCGAAAATTATTAAAACTATAGATGCAAATAAGAATTGTAATATAGCTAATAACATAATTGGATTTTTTTTAACACCATATGAAAGTACTTGAACATGAAATGCCCATAGTAATGAACCAAATATTACCCATATATCACCTTTATTAATTTTTTCTATCATAAAGCTACCCTCAGGTACGGCCAAAAGGACTGAACCAACGATACATACAAGAGCTGCTAACCATAATAAAAAATGTGGTGATGAACCTAAAAAAATTCCTATAATTGGAACCAATAAAACATATAAACTAGTAAAAAAACCAGCATTAGTAGCAGTTGTAGTAACAAGACCTATCTGTTGAAATAATGCAGCAAATCCTAGCAAGGTTCCCAGGGTAAAACCATAAATTATCAAGGATTTAGAATATATTTTCTTTGGTAAACCAAAAAATGGTAGGATTGTTAATAATAAAAATGCTCCAATTAGGAATCTTATTGCCGTAAATTGAAGAGGAGACCAAAAGTCCATGGCAATTTTTTGTGGTATAAATGTTGAACCCCAAATTACTGAAGCAATTAAAAGTATTAAAGCTCCCTTTAAATTGTCGGGGTATGTTTTTAACAAAATATTTACTCAGAATCCTTCTGAGCAAGTATTTGTTTTCCATTATACATTCCAGTCTTAAGGTCGATGTGATGAGGTCTATGAAGCTCACCAGAATCCTTATTTTCCACAAAAGTTGGTACCTTAGTCTTATGACCTAACCTTCTCTTACCTCTTCTAGAGGGACTGACTTTTCTTTTTGGAACAGCCATTTTTATATCTCCAAATTATCAATGTGGTTTTATAAATGTATAATTCTATGCAGGCAAGTGGAAAGATTAATTAATAAATAAACATGTCCCACAAAGATAATATAATGCCTTTGGATCATTATAGTTCTTTATATTAGCAAAAAGAGCTTCGAACCTGTATTCAATATCTAGATTTTTATTTATAGTTTCGTTTTTTATACCAATTTCATTGATTAAAAATGGTAAAAAATTCGAAAAGCGACTTTTCTTCTTATAAATTCTTTCAACATTATAT
>CACLNZ010000009.1 GCA_902608415.1 uncultured PS1 clade bacterium | reverse complement strand
TGCAAGAGAAATTACTAGAAAAATTATTTCTAATTTAGATCATGTAGGCGTACTGACTGTTGAGTTTTTTAAAACAAAAGAAAATATTCTTGTTAATGAAATAGCCCCAAGAGTTCACAATTCCGGTCATTGGACTATTGAAGGATGCTCATCAAGTCAATTTATAGTTCATATGCAGGCAGTATCTGGAATAAAAATCACTCAACCAGAATTATTAAATGAATGCCATATGGTTAATCTTATTGGCAATGAAATAAATGACTGGATAAATAAAAAATCTGATAGTGATGTGAATATTCATCTTTATCATAAAAATGAAATTAAAAATGGCAGAAAAATGGGACATTTAACTTATATAAAAGATAAGAAAATCTTATAATTCTCAGATTCATAAAAAGGTTAACAAAACTGGACATTTTCAAAAACATTTGATATCACATAGCCAATCTTAAAAAAGTTAAATTAATATGGAAGTTTCTGTTAGAGATAATAATGTAGAACAAGCAATTCGCGTTCTTAAAAAGAAAATGCAACGTGAAGGTGTTTTCCGTGAAGTGAAACTTAGAAATAGCTATGAAAAACCTTCAGAGAAAAAAGCTAGAGAGAAATCAGAGGCAATAAGAAGAGCTCGTAAACTATCAAGAAAGAGAGCTATGAGAGAAGGCCTTATTCCAATGAAAAAGCAGCCTTCTTCCAGAGATTTTTAATCAACTATAAACTGATAGATATATTTTCAACCATTTTCTTAGCATCTGCTAAAAGCATCATTGTGTTGTCGCGATAGAATAGTTCATTATCGATTCCTGCATAACCTATTCCCAGACTTCTTTTTACAAAAAGAACTGTTTTAGCGTTTTCTACTTCTAAAATTGGCATACCATAAATTGGACTTTGAGTGTCATTTTTTGCTGCAGGATTAGTTACATCATTAGCTCCAATAACAAATGCTACATCAGCTTGTGGAAAACTAGAATTTATTTCGCTTAGTTCGAATATTTCTTCGTATGGTACATCTGCTTCTGCAAGCAAAACATTCATATGACCAGGCATTCTTCCAGCTACAGGATGAATTGCATATGATACTTTTATACCCATAGCCTTAAGTTTATCGGACATTTCTTTAAGTGCATTTTGAGCTCTCGCAACAGCCATACCATATCCAGGAATTATAATAACTGAACTAGCATTTTTAAGAATAAAAGCCGCATCATCAGAGGAACCAATTTTTACAGGTCTATTTTCATTTGATTGCGTTGAAGTTGCTTCATCTCCGAAACCACCCATTATTACTGAGAAAAATGATCGATTCATAGCTGCACACATGATGTATGATAAAATCGCTCCAGATGATCCAACTAAAGCTCCAGTAATAACCAAAGCCATATTACCAAGAGTAAAGCCAATAATTGCTGCTGCAAATCCGGAGTAAGAATTGAGCATAGATATAACTACTGGCATATCTGCTCCACCGATAGGAATTATCAGTAATAATCCTAGCAATAAAGATAAAATTGTTACTAGTAAGAATAGAAATGTATGTGAACCAGTTGTATCTAAAACCATAGAGGCGGATAGCCCTAGAATAGTTATAAAAATTAAAATATTTATAATATGTCGAAAAGGTAGAATTATAGGCGAACCAGTCATTAAACCTTGAAGTTTCAAGAAAGCAATTACAGATCCAGAAAAAGTTATAGCACCCACTAAAATACCTAAAAGCATTTGAATAATACTTGATGTATTAATGAAACCATTTATGAGCAAACCAAATGAGCCAGGAGATAAAAAAGCAGCCCAAGCTACAAGAACTGCTGACATACCGCCCATTGAATTAAGAGCAGCAACCATTTGAGGCATATCTGTCATAGCAACTCTTTTTGACAAATATGTTCCTGTCAAACCACCAATAGAAATCCCGGATATAATTAGCAACCAATTTATAAGATTATTTTGATCTAGGTTTACAATTGTAACAATAAACGCAATTGCCATGCCTGATATACCAAGATAATTTCCTGTCCTTGCGGTATCTGGTGAGGAAAGACCTCTAATTGCTAAAATAAATAGAACACCTGATAAAAGATATAAAATTGTTGTAAGATCATTAGTCATCTTTTTTACCTTTTTTCTTGTACATAGCTAACATTCTCTGTGTTACCAGAAAGCCGCCAAATATATTTATTGAAGCAAAAATTAATGCAAAGAAAGAAACTATTTTCGAAACCATACTTAGAGATCCAGAAGATTCTGTTCCTATTGCAATTATTGCTCCAACAATGATTACAGCTGAAATTGCATTCGTTACCGACATAAGAGGTGTATGTAAAGCTGGTGTTACCGACCACACAACATAGTAACCAACAAAAATCGCTAAAACAAAAATACTTCCATAAAAAACTATTGGGCTAATATCCATAATTTATCCTAAATTTTTAAATTTCTCCGATAACTCACCATTAATAGTTACCGCAGCATCTTTTGCTATTTCATCATCAAAAATAATATTTTTACTTTCTTTATCAATTAAAATATCGAGAAAGGCATGTAAATTTTTAGAAAATAAATTTGATGCATCAGGTGATATCCCATTAATTAACGAAATATCTCCAACAATAGAAACACCATTAATATCAATGGTTTCTCCAGATTTTGCTAAAGTACAATTTCCACCTCGTTCGATTGCCATATCGATTACAATTGAGCCAGGTTTCATACTTTTAACTGCATCATCATCTAGTAAAATTGGCGCTTGCTTACCGGGTATTAATGCCGAGCAAATAATAATATCTTGTTGCTTAACATGGTCGGAAATTAATTGTCTCTGCTTTTCTTTATATTCCTCAGACATTTCTTTTGCATAACCAGAATCATCTTCTGCATCTGCATCATCCTCATCATCAACCATAATAAATGATGCTCCGAGACTTTCACATTGCTCAGCAGCTGCACGTCTTACATCTGTTGCAGAAACTACTGCACCAAGTCTTTTGGCAGTGGCTATAGCTTGTAAACCAGCAACACCAACTCCCATAACAAATACTTTTGCAGGAGCAACAGTTCCTGCCGCAGTCATCATCATTGCCATCGATTTTGAATATAGTGATGTAGCATTAATTACAGCTCTATATCCAGATAAGTTTGCTTGAGAGGATAAAACATCCATTGACTGTGCTCTTGTAATCCTAGGAATTAATTCCATTGAAAAAGCAGAAATAGATTTGCTCTTAAGGTTTACAAAACTATCTTTATTATCATACGGGTTTAAAAGACCAATTATATTTGAATTATCTTTTACTTTGGATAAAATTTCATCTGACGGAAGATCAACTACCAATAATATATCTGTTTTAGAAACTATATCATCCAAATTTAATATCTCAGCCCCAGAATCTTTATAAGATTGATCTGAAAAAAAACTTTGCTCTCCAGCTCCAGCCTCAATAAGGACTTGATGACCATCATTAACAAGTTTTTTAGCTACATCTGGAACTATAGCTACTCTTTTTTCGTTATGATTTCTTTCTTTTAATGCGGATATAATCATGTTTAATTTCTAAATTTTAAAACACAGTGTTACGATATTAATTCTATGATTTCTAGTTTTTTTATTAAGATGAAACTTAATAATCAATTATTTTTGAAATTTTTCTTTCCATTCTTTATAGGGCATTCCATAAATAATTTCTTTTGATGCATCCTCAGTCATTTCGATACCTAGATCTTTAGCTTCTTCCCGGTACCATCTGGATAAACAATTTCTGCAGAATCCAGCAGTTTCCATAATATCAATATTTTGAACTTCAGTGTTTTCTTTAAAATGATTAATTACTCTTCTAAAAACCGCAGCTTCAATTTTATTTAATTCATTAGACATATTAATCTTCCTTAAAAGTATAAGAACCATATTTCTTTAGTAAAAATAATTTTATGGTTTTTTCATTTTCTTTTAAAACATTATGAATTTTTTTTGCCCACTGCAACTTATCTTTCTCTTTTTTTAATAAATCCTGACGAAGCTCAATAAGAACATGAGGAATACCATGCCTTGAAGCATGTTTGTATAATGTGTCATTCTTTAATCTTCCACTGTATGGTTTATTATCGCCCAACTTTATATTTTTTAAAGAATTAAGAAAAATTTTAGACAAACGATCGTCTTTATCCCATAAAATACCGACATCAATATCTCTTTTCTTTCCCTTCCATATCGGAGTGAAGGTATGAATAGATAATATTTTAGGTATCCTTCCATTATCTAATGATTTGTTTATAAATCTATTAATTTGTTTATGATAAGGTAGATAAAACCGATCTATACGCTTACTCCTTTCTATATCATCTTCAGACATGGAAATATTTATATTTCCTTTAATAATTTTACCCTCTGAAAGTTTTGGTATTAATGTTGGGTCATCTTTTCCTCTATTCGGATCAATTAATAATCTTGAAAAATTAGCCATAACAAGACTACAACTTAATAAGTTTGATAATTCACATGCAACCTCATAAGCTCCAAGATCAAAAGCTCTATGACTTTCAAGATCTTTTTTTGAAATGCCTAAATTCTCATACTCTAATGGTATATTATTGGACGCATGGTCACAAATTACTAAATAGTCTTCGCAAACACCATTTTTTTTAATAATATTTTCTTTTTCTTTATTCATTTTTAATAAATCTTTACTAAATAAGTTTTAATTTTAATAGAAGCGCTCTATATGCATAAACAATGATTAAAAATTATAGAAAAACTAAAATTCTTGCAACTATAGGCCCCTCTTCCGAAAAAATTACTAAAATTGAAAAACTTATTTTAAGCGGAGTTGATGCTTTTAGAATTAATTGTTCTCATATAGCAGATTTTCAATTTAAAAATTATATCGAAAATATTAGGAAAGTAGAGAAAAAATTAAAGAAACCAATCGGGATATTAATTGATTTACAGGGCCCTAAACTAAGGATAGGTGAAATAGAAAATAATATGCCCCTTAAAAGAGGTCAGAAACTTTTACTAATAAATAATAAAAAAAGTTCAAAACCAAATGAAGTTCCATTACCAGAAGAAAAAGTTTTCAAGAGTGTTAAAGTAAATCATCCAATATTTATAGATGACGGTAAAATAAAATTAAAAGTATTAAAAGTTTATAAAAATATTATTGAGACAAAAGTTATTTCAGAAGGAATATTAAAAAGTAAAAAAGGTATAAATTTACCTGAAACAGTTTTAAAGAATTCTGCATTAACATCAGCAGACAAAAAAAATGTCAAAAAAGCTATAGAGCTTGGCGTTGATTGGATTGCTTTGTCATTTATACAGTCACCAGAAGATATTAAGGACTTAAGAAAAATTTGTAAAAAAAATGTTTCTATAATGGCAAAGATTGAAAAACCCACTGCGTTAAATCATATCAATAAAATTACTGAATTAGCTGATGGCCTTATGATAGCTAGAGGAGATCTTGGAGTTGAGTTGCCAATCCAAGATGTTCCTAGTTGGCAAAAAAGAATTATTAGAGAAGCAAGAATGCAAGGGAAACCTGTTGTTGTATCAACACAAATGCTTGAGTCTATGATAACCTCTAAAACGCCGACACGCGCTGAAGTTTCTGATGTTGCTACTGCAGTTTTTGAGGGATCTGATGCAGTTATGTTATCTGCTGAATCTGCGATAGGGGATAACCCTGAATTAGCTGTAAAAATGATGGATAAAATCGCACATAGTGTTGAAAAAAATCCTAATTACTCTTCAATTCTATTAGCACAACTTGAAGAAACCCCAGATAGCACACCTGATGCAATTGCAACGGCCTCAAGAACTTTAGCAACCGAATTAAATTCTCCTGTGATTGTTTGCTATACAGAATCTGGTTCGACAGGAATTAAAGTTTCTAGAGTTAGACCAAAGCAAATGATATTAACTGTTACGCCAATAGTAGAAACAGCTCGAAAGTTAACTTTGGTTTGGGGAGTAAAATGTATCGTTCAAAAAGATGCTAATAATTTAGAAGAAATGATCAAAATGACTAAAGCGTATTCAAAAAAAGAGAAAATTATCAAAAAAGGTGAAAAAATGGTAATTACTGCTGGTCTACCCTTAAAAAAGCTTGGTACAACAAACTTAATTAGAGTAATAAAAATAGATTAGTTATCCTTGCCTAGCCTTAAATCTTTTATTTGTTTTGTTAATCACATAGTGACGACCTTTTCTTCTTATAAGTCGATTATCTCTATGTCTTCCTCTTAGGGATTTTAATGAGTTTTTAACTTTCATGACTGACCTTTCGCTCGGAAGCTAAAACTTAGTGGCAATTATGTCAATAATACATTGGATTATTATTTTAGTTTAATATAACTTTTTATTAGAGAAGAATAGGAAAACTTTTTATGTCAAAAGATTATGATTATGCATTATTAAGTGGAGGTTTTGATCCAGTGCATATTGGTCACTTAGCAATGATAAAAGATGCTAAAAGAATTGCAAATAAAGTAATAATTCTTCTTAACAGTGATAACTGGTTGGTTCGAAAAAAAGGTAAACCTTTTATGGTTGAAGCTCAAAGAGCGCAAATATTAGAAGAATTCGAAAGCGTATCTGAAGTAATAATACAACAGAATGATGATGATGATGGCAGTAATAAAGCAATTATAGATTTTCATAAATCACATAACGAAAAAACTATTTGTTATTGTAATGGCGGAGATAGAAGCCAGGAAGATAAGATTCGTGAAGCACAAACATGTAAAACTTTAGGAATTGATTTAAAATTTGGGATCGGAGGAATCCATAAATTAGAGAGTAGCTCAAATTTAACTAAAAATCATTTATCTGAAACAGAACATAGACCTTGGGGAAACTTTCATATTATTGCAAAAGGTAAAGGTTACCAAATAAAAGAAATGAATATTAAACCTGGAAAAAAGCAATCTTTGCAAAGACATAAAAATAGATCTGAATATTGGCAAGTTATCGATGGCTCTGGAATGGTGTATTTAGAGGATTCAAAATTTAAATTACAAAAAAATGATAATATCTTTATTCCACAAGGTGATCTGCATAGATTAGAGAATATTGGTAAACAAAATCTAACTATAGTTGAAATACAAATTGGAGAAAAAATTTCAGAAGATGATATTGAGCGTCTAGAAGACGACTTTGGAAGAATATAACTATGGTAGCATAGAGGTTCTGTATGGCTCTTTCAAAGCAATTTGAGTTTTTGTAGCAATTTCAATCCAAGAGATCAATTTAGGGCGAGTTTCTATTGGATCAATCAGTTCATGAACAGAAAAATTTTCGGCCCTAGGGAAAGGTGAAGATCTTTTAGATAATAAATCTTCTAATTCTCTCCTTTTCTCATCAGGGTTTTCGGCCTCTTCGATTTCTTTTTTAAAAGCAATTGCTACACCTCCCTCTACAGGTAAAGCTCCGCTTTCTGCACTCGGCCAAGATAAAGTATAACTATCAGGTGAAAAATGTGCAGCCCCTGCAACTCCATAAACTTTTCTAACTATAATACTTGCCCAAGGCACAATTGATTGCATCAAAGCTGAGATGGCGGCTGTTCCATGCCTTATAGTCCCAGCTTTTTCAGATTCTAGTCCAATCATAAAACCTGGTTCATCAACAAAACTTAGAACAGGAATATTAAATGTATTAACAAACTCAATAAATTTCCTTAATTTTAAAGATGCATCAGATGTCATTGCTCCAGCATAAAACATACAATCATTTGCAATAACAGCTACGGAACATCCATTCAATCGAGCTAACCCAGTAATTAAACTTGGTCCATATTTTCTACTCATTTCAAAAAAACTATCTTTATCAACCACAAGTTTTAAAAGTTTTCGCATATTATATGCTTTTCTTCTATTTTTAGGAACTATTGTTGATAGCTCTTCATCCATTCTAGTGACTTTGTCATTAGAATTTTTTGAGGGAGGTAAACTTAAGTAATTATCAGGCAAATATGAGAGAAATCTCTGTATTTGATTTAATGCATCTTCTTCATTCTCAGCTAAATTATCAACAACTCCTGATTTAAGATGAACTTCTGGCCCTCCTAGTTCTTCCTTGGTTATATCTATACCTAAAGCTCTCTTTACGACTGCAGGACCAGCAATAATCACCTGAGAGTCTTTTGTCATAACGGAAAAGTGTGAAGCCACTAATCTAGCCGCAGGTAATCCAGCAACAGGACCTAATGCTGCAGTAGCAACAGGAATAATACCTAAACATTTAGCAAGAGATTGAAATCTATTTTTTGAAAAAACAGGTTCACTATTTGGTATAGTTGGTTTATTAGCTGATCCTCCAGAACCAGTAACTGACCCACCTCCTCCTTCATGTAACCTTATTAAGGGAATCTTATATTTTAGAGCAAGATCTTCTGTATAAATACTTTTTCTTAAACCTGCTGGATTTGGTGAACCACCTTTTAAAGTAAAATCTTCTCCGCCAATTATCACCTGCCTTTCATTTATCTTTCCAAATCCTAATAAGAAATTGGCAGGTATAAAGTCTTTTAATTCTTCATTAGCATCATACACGCCTGATCCTGCTATCTTACCAATTTCATCAAATGAGTTTTTATCTAGTATAAATTCTATTCTTTCTCTAAGTGTTTTTCTTCCTTTATTATGCTGTTTTCCTACAGCTTCTTTTCCTCCTTGTTGTAAGGCTAATTTTTCTCTCTGTTTTATTTCCTTTATATCTTTATCCCAAGACATTTTCTTTTTTCTCCCGTATTGATATGATAATAAAGAATTTAGACCAATTAAAGCAATTATAATGCAAGACCATAAAAAAGCTCCATATTTAGAATTAGACAACTATAAAGCTCCTATTGGAATAAACTCCAATTATATAAAGATGAAAGACGGTAAAAGAATACGTCTAATTTCATGGAAACTATTTAATGATAATGAAGGATCTGGGACAATATTAATTCAGCAAGGTCATAATGAATTCATTGAAAAATATTACGAAACAATACAAGAATTTATAGACAGAAAATATAATGTTGTTGCTTTTGATTGGAGAGGTCAAGGAATGTCCGAAAGGATGATTGATGATAATCGTAAACAATACATTGAGGACTTCAATATCCATATTGATGACCTAGAGTTCATTTTAGATAATGTAATTTTCAAAAATTTAAATAAACCTCTAATTGGTATAGGGCACTCTATGGGGGGTTGTATAATATTATCAGCCTTAAAATTTCATGCTGATAAATTTGATAAGATTATTCTCTCTGCTCCAATGCTAGGTTTTCGTTCAGAAAAATTACTTATGATATTAATTGATATTTTTTATCTATTTTTACCTAAAAGTTTTTTTTTACCTGGATCGAAGCCAAATATGGGTAAAGAAACACCGTTTAATGAAAACGATCTTACTACTGATGAAAAAAGGTACAAAAGAACGCAAAAATTAGTAAGGTTAAAAAAGGACATCAGATTATGGGGAATAACTGTAGCATGGGCTAAAGCAGTAAAAAATCAATTTAAAATTATAAGAAATGAGGAATGGTTAAAAAACATCAAAAGTGAAATCTTAATACTCAACAGTATTAGTGATAGAGTGGTCTCATCAAAACACATTATTGAAACAGCTAAAAAATTAAGAAATAAAAAAATAATAAATTTTAAAAATTGTGAACATGAAATTTTTATGGAAAGAGATATACATAGAAAAAAAATGTGGGATGAAATAGATAAATTTTTAAAAGATTATTAATTTTGCTAAATAGGAATTATTTTAACTATTTTGGCATCAAATCAAAGGCAAATGAAACTCTTTTTTCGTTAATTTTAAAAGGAATAGTTTCATGAAAAAGTGAAGAAGGAAATATAACTACATCCCCAGTTCTTATTGGTATAATTTTATTTTGATAGATTTTGCCATCATCAGGATAATTAGCTCCGTGCAAACCGACCTTAAGCTTACCTTCATCTGTTCCCTCATTCTCAGGTAAGTTCATATAAATACTTCCACTTATCCAACCTTCTTTGTGAATATGTGGATCTAGATTACCTTCTTTCTCAATTTCAATTACCCACCCATATAAATCATAACTCATAGGCCATCGTTTAATAACACCTTCGATACTTGCTGAATATTTTTCCTTATAATCATCTACTTTCTTGTTAACTATCTTTTTTAACTTCCTAATAACGATATCATCTCTAAGAAAAAGATTTCCTGCAGATTGTAATCCTTTATTAAGAAGATTTTGAGACATGAAATCAGGTTTATTTATTGAAATATATTCCAAAAAATTAGTAATAAAATCTTCATCAAAATCATCTTCATTAAGTAGACTCTCATGATAAACAAAATCTATAGGATTTTTACAAAATGGATATATATTATCTACACCAAACCTTTGAGACGCATGAGTACTTAAACATGCAGCTAAAGAATTAAGTTTATCTTGCTTAGCTAATTTATTTAACTCTTCATAAAAACCATCAATCTCATTCAAATGATAATGACATTCTAGCTTTTGACTCTTTGAAAGTTTATAATTGGTTAATTCATAATGCTTTATTGCATCTTTATACATACCTCTTTTACGGTAATTATCCCCAAGATTTAAATGTGCTCTTTCAAAACTAGGGTTAATTTCGACTGCTTTTTTATAATATTCACAAGCTTTTTCTAAATTACCTTTACCAGTATATGCTAAACCTAAGCCATCAAAAGGATTACAGTCATTATCTTTAATTTTTATAGATTTTCTATAATATTCTATAGATTCATCTAATTCGCCCATATCCAAAAAAATATTTGCTAAGTTAGTATATGCTGCACTGTTATTAGGAAATCTATTAATTAAGTCTCGATAAATTTCAATTGCTTTATGGTTTTCTTTCAATTGACGATAGCTAATTCCTAAAATTATCAAACCATTATAGTGATCCGGGAAATTATTTATAAACTCTAATGCTTTTTTTCTAAGTAATTCATACTTACCTGATTGATAGTATGAAACTAAATCTTGATATCTACTTTTTGAATTTGTCATTTTTAATTAAATCATTTCAAAATAAAAATTTTACTTATTAAGAGTTTAACTCGTAAATAATTTATCCAAATTACTCTGCAGCAATATTTTTATTACTTCTACAATCATTTATATATTCTAATATATCTTGCATTATCAAATTAAGATTATTTTTTAAATTAAGAAAATTAGAATTCTTTTTAAATGTATTTTCATTCATATATAAACTTCTACAAATTTCTATCTGTAATGTATTAATATTTTGATCTAAATTAGAATAATTTCTCGTTATATATCCACCTGCATAGGGCTTATTAATTGCAACAATATACCCTTTATTCATAAAACTATTTTTTACAAAGTTAGTTAGGGACTCATTACAGCTTTTACCGTAATTATTGCCTATTACAATTTGATTTTTATTAGTGATCTTATTTTGAACATTAGATGGCATAGAATGATAATCCATTAATAAACAAAAATTAAATTTTGATCTGATGCTTTCTATTGATGATCTTAGCTGAAAGTGCCATGGCTTATAATATTTATTGATCCTTAATTTTGCTTCTTTCCATAAAAAATCTTTTACATACAATTCATTATAATCTCTTGAAAGCCTAGGAAAAAGACCGATACCAGATTTAACATAAATAGATTTATAAAAATTTTTTTCAGGCAAATTTTTTACCAAATCTGTATCTATTTCATTTTTATCCCTATTTAGATCAATGACCGCTCTTGAAACTTTTGTAGACAACAAAGTAGAGCCATATTTATGAAAATCTTCTACTAATTGATCAACATACATGTCTTCAATCTGATTATATAGTTTTTTTCTATTTCCGGTTAATTCTAGAAATTTCTTATCATAATATCTGCCTGAATGAGGGGATGAAACAATTAATGGTGAAAAAAGATTTTCTGGTTTAACTAATAGAAAATATTTACTAGAATTTACCTCATTAATATTACGCATGACAAACAATAACAGATTTTCTTGTTAAACATAATTATAATTAGTAGATTGAGAGTTATTCGGGCGTGTAGCTCAGCGGGAGAGCACTACGGTGACATCGTAGGGGTCGCTGGTTCAAACCCAGCCACGCCCACCATAATTTTTAAATATTACACTTCTCATGTAATTTTAAATACCTAAAAACCCTTATATCTGTAGATTTTAAAAAAAAATTATATTAGGACACTTGAAATTTGAACAGAATCTAACCATTTAGATTAATTATAACAGGAGGATAATAAAATGTTAACGGATGGTATAGGTCAAGTAACCATAACAAATGGTGTATTAAGAATAGAATTAGTAAAAGTTGGTCCGGATGGACAAACAATGACTTCAGGTCAATTAGAAATACCTCAAGGATCTGTTCAGCCAGTTCTAAATGGTGTAATTGAATCAATCAATAAACTTAATGAGCAAATAACTGACCAAATAGATGAATCTGAAAAAAAAGATGAATCTGAAGGTAAAAAAGGAAATAAAAAAAAGAATAACTAAATTCTTTTCTTTTTAAGCTTAGAAAAATGTTTCTTAAAAATTCTATAATTTTCTTTGCATTATTGTTTACCTTTTCTAGTAACATAATTGCTGAAGATATCTACACCTTTTCTAATGTTGAAGAAAAGAATAGAATAGCTGACTTAGATTTTGTGGAATTTATTAAGGATACAATAATACTTCAGCCTGAATATAGAAAGGCTATTGCCAGAAAAGGTGAATTTTTGGCAAATAAAAAATATGCGCAGAGATTAAGATTTCCTACTTTAGAAGCCCAAGTTTACAATGATAGAACTATTTCAAGAGATATAACTGCAAACGATTATCAATCAGCTCTTAGAAAAACTAGGGATGATACTTTTGACGGAATAATATCTATTGATCAAAAAATTTATTCCGGGAATGAAATAAACTCCAAGGTTAGAAAAGCTAGGGAAGAAATGAAAATTTCTGATATTGATAGAGATCAAATTGCTTCTGAACTTGTTTTGCAGGCAGTAGAGATTTATTTAAATGCTTCCAGTGCGGTTTTAATTAGCGATTACGCATCTGAATTATTATCAAAAGTTAGTAAATATAGAGATACTGCTAAGGCAAGATTTAATGCTGGAGCAATAGAAAACTCGGAATTTGCGTTAATTAATATTAGATTAAGTGAAATCGAGGTAAAAGCAACAATCTTAGAAGCAAATAAAGTTCAAAACTTATCTTTATTTTTTTCTTTCTATAAAGATGATTATAACAAACGCGGCTTACCAAGTTTAAAGCTTTCTTCATTGGATAATTTTGAAATTATAAATCTTGTAGATACCTATGATCAACTCAGAAGTAGTCGCGAGGTTAAAATCTCAGAACACAATTTAGAAATAACAAAAAGTCAATATCGTCCTAAACTTGGATTTGCTGCAAGATTTACTCAATATGATCTTGATGATGAAGCAGAAGATCAAGATATAAGGGGAGGATTTTATGTTAACTTTCCTGTTTTTAGTTTTGGAAGAGGAAGTGCACAAGTTGGGGCAGGTAAGGCAAAAGTTCAACAGGCCAAAATAAATAAAGATGTTAAATCAAGAGAAAGTAAAAATATTTCAGCAAATTTATATGGGTCTTTTCTTGGATCTTTGAGAGCAAGAGATAGATTGTTAGTTTCATATGATAATGTTAAATTGCAAAGAGAAACTTTTGAAATTAGAATGTCCGGAGCCACATTTTCTACAGCTGCTTTACTTGATGCGGCTTTAAAGGAAATTTATTTTTATGAACAATTAATTGAAAATGAAAAAAAGCTTTTAATGGCAGACTTAAATTCAAGACACTTAAGAAGGCAACTTCTTAATCGTTTTAAGTTAGTTCTATAAGTTAGGTTTGCTGTTATGAAATTTGATAAAAACAATTGGTTTTGGCAATCTGTACTTGATAATAAAAGAATTTATTACCAAATAATTTTAGCTTCTATATTTATAAACCTTTTTGCTGTAGCTAGCGCTTTCTATATTATGACAGTATACGATAAAGTTGTACCAAACAGCGCTTATAGCTCATTGATTGCTCTTACAATTGGAATGATTACAGTACATATATTTGACTTTATTATGAAAATGTTAAGAGCATATTTTACTGATATTGCCGGACAAAAATTAGACGATGTGGTTGCAGAAAAAGTTTACACAAAAATATCTTCTCACAGTAGCAGTGTTTTAGGAAACTCTAACAGTAATATAATCACTACAATAAGAGAATTTGAAGGATTCAGGGATTTCTTTACCTCGTCATCTTTGGTCATATTTATTGATGTTCCTTTTATGATAATGTTTATATTTGTTTTGTGGTATATCGGAGGAATAGTTGCCCTTGTGCCTACCTTAATTGCACCTTTAGTTATATTAGCAGCTTCGCTAGTGCAACCTAATTTAAAAAGTTATGCGGAAAATGAATTAAAAAGTAAACAAAGCAAAGTTGGTGTGTTATCAGAATTGCTAGGAAATCACGAGACTGTTACAACAGTTACTGGAGCTAATTTTTTAAAAGATAGATGGTTAGATGCTGTATCTTCACAAAATAAAATAGGGGTGGTTTCTAAAATATTTTCTAATCTCACCACAACATTTGCTCAAACCGCTGTTGCTTCATCACAAACATTTATAATCTTTTTTGGTGTATATTTAATTGCTTCAACAGATCTTACCATGGGGGCTCTAGTTGCTTGCGTAATTCTATCAGGTAGAACTTTGGCTCCATTAGCTCAATTGAGCGGGATTTTAAGTAAATTTGCCTCAGCTTCAGCGGCATTTAGAAAAATAGGATCTCTAATGGAAGAAGTTTCAAAGGATGAATCTATATCACAAGATGCAGCGACTTTAATTCAAAATGGTAAAATAGAAATAAAAGAATTAAATCACTCCATAGATGATAAGACCTTACTCACCAATATAAATTTAAACATAAATCCAGGTGATAAAGTTGGAGTCATAGGTCCGGTAGGAGGAGGTAAATCAACCTTAATAAAATCTATCGTTGGTTATTATGACCTTGGTCATGGCATTATTAAAATCGATGGATTTGATATAAATAATATTAATTCAGAAAAATTAAGAAATGTTATATCCTATTTACCCCAATCAGTTCAACTTTTTACGGGCTCTATCCAAGATAATATATTAGCAGGATTAGAAAATATAAAAGATGAAGAAATCATTGAGGCTTCAAAAAGAGCAAATGCGCATGATTTTATAAGTGCTTTACCAGGTGGTTATGGAGCAGTATTACATGAAGGAGGAAAAAATTTATCTGGAGGTCAAAGACAAAAAATTGCTTTAGCGAGAACTTTTGTTAGAAATTCAACTATATTGATTTTAGATGAACCTACCAATTCTCTTGATGGTGAAACAGAATTAATTATGCAAAATAATATAAAAGAATTTTATAATGATAAGACTCTTATATTGGCTACCCATAAACCAAGCATTTTACAACTAGTAGATAGAGTTTTAATTGTAGTAGATGGAAAAATTGTTGCGGATGGACCAAGAGATCAAGTTTTAGCAAACTTTACACAAAAAGCTAATGGTGAAAGCCAATGAAGAATTTTTTTGTCAAGATACTAACTTCAATTAATGATTTTATCCAAAATAACTTAAGGATTAGATTTACAAATTTTGTTACAAATCTTATTCCTGATAAGGATATTACAAAAACTTCTATTTTGTTCTATTTCATTATATCTTTTTGTACAATAGCGATAGTCTGGGGTTTTCTAGCAAGAATTGATATGGTTGTAAGGGCGGCAGGAGAAGTAATTCCAGCTACAAAAATTAAAGTTGTTCAAAGTGTTTTTGGAGGAGTTATTGAATCAATAAATATTGAACTTGGTGACAAAGTTAAAAAAGGCGATACCCTTTTTGTTATTGATGGTGTGAAAGTAAACTCTGATTATCAAAGCAATGAAAGGGCTTATGAAGCAACTCTCCTTGAAGAAGAAACTCTACAAAAGAGAGTTAATCTAATTTCAGATTTAGTGGATCAAGGCGCTGAATCAGAAATGAGACTTTTAGATGAAAAACTCCGTTTAGTTGACAGTCAAAGAAGGCTTGCCCAATCTGAAGCTTTAAGAGCAGCATTAAAACAACAATTAGATCAAACATCTATTACAGCCCCTTATGATGGAACGATAAATGATGTTTACATAACATCAATAGGTGAAGTAGTCCAAAGCGCTCAACTTTTAGCAAATTTAGTTCCAGATGATGAAAAATTAATCGTACAGGTACAAGTCCTACCAAGAGATATTTCATTTGTTAAACAAGGACAGACGGCTAAAATTAGTTTTAGTGCTTATGATGCCGGTATTTACGGAACCTTTGAAGGTGAAGTTTTTGAGGTTGGCGCTACAACTACTAAAGGTGGGGACCCTGACAATTCTAATGTGTATTATGATACCAGAATTATGGTTACAGATAAAAACTTAGGAGATATCATTATCCAGTCTGGAATGACTGTAGATGTTTCAATAATTGGTCAAAAAAGAACTGTTTTTGGCTATATCTTTAGTCCAGTGACAAAATTAAAAAGGCAAGCATTTAGAGAAAAATAAAAAAAGAATGGCAGATAAAATCAAACCATTTTTAGATAAACCACTAAAAAAGATAAATTTTGGAAAATTTAAAAACCCTTCCCCGGATATTTCTAATAATATTTTAGTAGAATTAAAAAGACTTATCGAAGATCAGAATTATGAAGAAGCAATAAAAAAATGCACCGAAGAGATTGATAAATCTCCAAATGCATCAGTTCTTTGGGATGTCGCCGCCTTTTCTTATCAAAAGCTTAAAATTTATAATGAAGCTATTAAATGTTACGAAAAAGTACTTTCAATTGATTCTTCTTCCATAACATCTTATTTCAACTTAGGTATTATTTATTATGATCTTGGTCAACTTAATACTGCAAACGAACTCTTTATGAAATGTGTAGAAATTGATAAAAACTTTAAGGAGGTGTACTTGCCTCATGCAAAAACTCTTTTTAAACTTCAAAAATTTGATTTAGCCAAAGAGTCTTGCTCTAAAAGCATTTCATTGACGGGCTTAAATAAAGAAAAAGCTAATCTAATGGCATGTATATTAGTTGATTTGATGGAATTAGATGAGGCTGAAAAGTTTTTTGAAATTTGTTTGAATGAAAAATTAATCAATCATAATCATTTAAATAATTATGCTACATTCTTAAAAGTTGTTAATAAACTTGATAAGTCAGCAGATTTATATTTGAAAGTTTTGGAAATTAACAATGATTATTCACCTGCTTTTCGGCATTTATCTGAAATAGCGCCTGAAAAGATAACAGATAGTATACTGTTAAGAATGAAAAAAAACTTATCAAATAAAGATACTTCAGAAGAATTTAAAGCCCATATAGGATTCGGGTTATGGGAATACAGTTCATATAAAAAAAGTGATAATTCCTTCCAGTTTCTTAAACAAGGAAATGATAATTATAGAAAAGTTGTAGCAAAATCTTTTTCACTAACACCTGATCAGATTTCTACAAATTCTATAAAAGAGAAAGATGATTATCTTATTAATCAAGCTAAATTAAGAAACATTGTTAAAGAAAAATTAAAAAATGAAAACCATAAAAATGATAAAATCGACCCAATTTTTATTGTTGGTTTACCTAGGTCAGGGACGACTCTTGTTGAACAAATACTATCAAGTCATCCTAATATAAATGGCGGAGGTGAACTAAGATATGTAAACGATATTTATCATTCAATTATATCATCAAAAGAATGGGAAACAGAAACTTTTTCAGATGATTACTTTTTAAAGTTTAGATCTCAATATATTAATAAAATCAAAAAATATTCAACCTCAAACACAAAAAGTATAATAGATAAAATGCCAGCAAATTTCTTTTTTGTTGGTTTAATTAAATTGATATTTCCAGACTCAAAAGTCATTAATATTGAGAGAAACTCAATGGATAACTGCTTTTCTATATACACTAAACTTTTTTCAGCTGGTCATGCTTATGCTTATAATTTAGAAGACATAGGTAATTATTATTTAATGTACAAAAAAACAATGAACCATTGGTATAAATTGTTAGGACAGGAAATTTATAAAATACAATATGAAAATCTAGTAAATGATTTAGAGGGTGAAACCAAAAAAATGCTAAACTATTGTAACTTTAACTTTCATAAAGATTGTTTAGAATTTTATAAAAATAAAAGGCCTGTTTTAACTGCTAGCAATATCCAAGTTAGAAAAAAAATATTCAAAAACTCAATAGGAAAATGGGAAAAATATAGTAATAATTTAAAACCTCTAACTAAACTTATTAGAGAAGAAACTTGAATAAAGAATTTGAAAAATATGGAAAAGAAATTGAAGAGTTAATTGCTAATAATCAATTCGATAATGCATTAGATATTATCAACTCACAAATTCAGGATAAAAAATTCTTAGATATATCTTATTATGCGTTAGGTAGAATCTATTTAAAAAAAAATGATGGATCTAAAGCATCTAATTTTTTTTTACAGGCTATAAATATTAACTCTAATTTATATCAATCATATTTGGGATTGGGACTATCTTATATTCAAGATAATAAATTTATCGATGCTCTAAAAAGTTTAAAAAAATATGAAAGTAAAGACTCTAAAAATTTATCAGCTATCAATGCTATAAGTCATTGTTATTATCGAATGGAAGAATACGAAAATGCATTAGAATATTTTCAAAAATCTTTTAAAATATCAAAAAATCAGTATTCAGTTATTTTAGGTATCGCTACTGTTTTAATGCATTTAGAAAAATATAAAACTGCAATTTCATATTTTGAAATGCTAAAGAAGAATGAAAATAACTCACCTTCATATTTTATTAACTTTGGAAAAACTCTCGAAGATTCAAAAAAAACTAATGAGGCATGTGAAGTATATAAAGAAGGTCTAAAACATTATGAAAATGATGTGAGTCTTCTTTCTAACTTAGGATCATTATTATGTGATATGAAAAAATATGATCTTTCAAAACAATATTTAAAAAAAGCATTTGAAATAGATAAGAGTAATTTTTCTACGCTAGTAAACTTAGGAACTTTATTTTATGCAGAGAGTAATTTTCAGGATTCTTTAAAGTTTTATCAAGAAGCTTATAAAATAGATCCAAAGAATCATATCCTAATGAATAATATATCAGCATCACAAATGGAACTAAGTTATACACATGATGGATTTTTAGAAGATGCCATTAGAAATGTAAAAAAATCACTTGAATACAAACCTTTATATGCAAAAGCCCATAACAATCTATCTAAATGTTTATACCTTATGGAAGATATAGACGGATCACTTAAAAGCGGTCTTAAAGCATTCTCTTTAGACCCAACTGATGGAATGTACTCTAACAATGTTGCAAATTGTTATAAAGCTCGAGGGGAAATAGATTTAGCAGAGAAGTATTATAGAGAAGCTATAAAATTAGCTCCTGAATGTTCAGAAGCATTTTTATCACTGGCATACATGAATAAAATAAAACCAAATGAAATTATAGTTCCACAATCAGAGGAGATTATAAAAAAAAGTGAATTATCAGAACAGGATTTGGGAACATTTTGTTTTGGATTATACAAATTTTATGAAGAACAAAATGAATACTCTAAGGCTTTTCATTATTTGAAAAAGGCTAATGAGTTTTATACATCATTATACGGACTTGATGTTGAAAATTATAATAAACTCTTAAGTGACCAAATAAACATAAAGAAAAAATTCTACAGCAATGAAAATATTAATAGAATAGGATCAGGTGGCTTTGAAGATAAATCTCCAATTTTTATTGTAGGCATGCAAAGATCTGGGACCACTTTATTAGAGCAAATATTATCAAACCATCCAAAAATATTTGGAGCAGGTGAATTAACTGCTATCGGAAGATTAATTAAAAATGAGGGTGTAGAAGATGGAGCACTTAGTGTTGAAGAATTTATCAGTAATTTTAATCATAAAAAAAGAATTTCTATGGGAAAAAAATATATCAATGTAATTAAGAATTTTATGGAAAAGGACAATGAATATGTGATCAATAAAATGCCGCCTAATTATTTACATTTGGGATTTATTAGGATGACATTACCTGATTCAAAAATTATACACATTAAAAGAGACATGTTGGATAATTGTTTTTCATTGTATGCAGTTAGATTTCATCGAGGTCATGAATTTTCTCATAACTTTGAAACAATTATAAAAAATTATAGAAATTATGAAGACATTATGGATCATTGGAAAAAATTATTTCCTAATAAAATTTATACTATTAAATATGAAAATCTAATCAATGATATTGAGAATGAAATAAAGAAAGTTTTAGAATTTTGCAATATAGAGTTTCATGATGATTGTTTGGATTATCATAATAATAAAAGAATTGTTTTAACTGCTAGCAGCACTCAAGTAAGAGAAAAGATCAATTCCAAAGGTGTAGAAAGATGGAAGAACTACAAAAATGATTTAAAACCTCTTATCAATCTTTTATAAATTTAAAATAATTATATATATGAAGGTTTAAAATCAAAAGCTATACATATTCTTCTTTCATCAGAATTAAAAGGGATTGTTCCGTGAAAAAGAGAGGATGGAAAAAGCACGATATCACCTTTTTCAATAGGAAAGGCATGACCTTTTAGATCTTTTTTCTTATCCATTAAGTAATGTTCACAAAAAAGGGAGAATTCTATCATTCCTTCATTCTTTTTATTTTTTTCTGGCATTTCTAGGTAAATTGTACCACTTATCCAGCCATCTTCATGCATATGCCTTTTTAAATGGCCACCTTTTTTCATTTTAATATACCAACCTTTTACTTCTCCCTCTTTAGGCCAATTTGTAATAAATTTAGATGAAGAATTTGAAAATATTTTTTGATAATTTATGAATTCATTTTCAATTATTTTAAGAAGAGTTTTAAAAGAATCGAAAGGTAATGAAAATATATTACCTGCAGATTGTTCGCCATTAAAAAGAAGTAATTGGGAAACACGATCTGTTTCCATTTCTTCAATATCAGACAATAAATCGTCTATTAATGAATTTTCTTTTCCAATAATTTCTAAAATATTTTTTTTATAAATTAAATCCATAGGTTTTTTACAAAATTCATAATTATTAGGACGGTCAAAAACTGCTTCTGCGTGAGAATAAATAGATGAAATCAAGGGTGAGCTATCTTCCTCTAAAGAATAAAAGTCTAGTTTTGAATAAAAATCATCTAAATTATCTTTCGCCAAATACAAACAATTTAATTCATTTTCTTTCCATCTATTTGAGCCACCTTCTCGAAATAATTTTGCAGCATATTTATAGTTTCCAGATATTTTATGTTGAACGGCAAGAGTAGTTTTATAGTCAGAATTATCAGTATCTAGTGCAACTGCTCTTTCTAAGTAACTTATAGACTTTTCATAATCACCTATCATGATGTAAGATTCGCCAATCTGAAATAAGACTGCATGATTATCAGGATTAATTTCTATTTCCTTTTCGTAAAAAGATATAGCTTTCGATATCAAAGCTTTATTTTTATAAAGCAATCCTAAAGAGTAATTAGCATCAATAAATTTAGGATCAATTTTTATACATAATTCAAGAGCTGTTATAGCTTCTTCATATTTTTTTTTCTTTTTTAAAATTTCTGAATAGTTAAATTGTAAACCTGCATTATTTGGATTTATTTTTAAAGCTTTATTGATATCAATTAACGCCTTATCCAGTTGGTTTTTCCTAAGGAAAAGAATTCCTCGATTCTTTAAAGATTCATAATGGTTAGGATTGTAATCTAAAACTTGATTATATAGGTCAAGTGCTTTGTCATAACTTTCAGTTTCTCTAAATGTGTTTCCTAAATTAATAACAGAATCAATAAAGCCTGGATTAATTTTTAAAGCCTTCATAAAGAAAGTAATCGCAGCATTGTAGTCTTCCATTTCATAAGAAATAATTCCTAAATTATTATAAGCTTGAAAGAATTTATCATTAATTTTCAATAACTTATTATATAATTCTCTAGCTTTTTCTATCTCACCATTTTCTCTAAGATGATTTGCAAAATTATTGATGATATTAGGATCATTTTTATTAAGTTGGTAAGATTTTTCAAAAAATTTACCTGCCTTATCATCATCATTAGTGGTCTTATGGTATACACCTAAAATATTATATAATGTGCCCGATTTAGGATATTCAATAATTAATTGGTCCAATCGTTTTAATAATTTATCTAGTTTTGAATTTTGTAAATAGCCTATTAATTCTTCAACTAATTCATTAGGTGGATCTGGATTTTTATTTTTCAATTTCTATCCTTTTTCTATTTATGATATTCAATCCAACCAGTAACTATATATTTTTCATTAGATTTAACAATGTCACCATAATGAGTATGCGTCCAATCTGACGGCCAAATTAATGTAGTTCCTTTTTTTGGTTTAATTGAAATATCGTAATAAGGAAATATTGTCTCCCCACCCTCATCAACATCATTTAAATATGTCATAAAAGCAAAATATCTATGCTGTGTTGACATTGAATCTCTCTCCATATGCGGAAAGGAAAAATGTCCACCTAATTCATATTTTTGAATATTAAATACACCAATATGAAATTTTTTAAAGTTCTTAAGAACATTCCAATTATTGCAATAATCATTAATGCAATTTCCTATATGTTCAAAATAATCTAAAAGCAGCTTATTTTTATTTCTTTGTATATCTATTGGTTTAACAGGTATTTCAACAGTTACTTTTCTTTCTTTATTAATTCCTACTTTATTCATCATGCCAGGAACATGTTTATCAGAATTTTTTTCAAACATATCAATAATATCATCACATAATTTAATATTTTCCATCTTCCAGCTAGATATAAAATTAGGATTTTCATTAGATATTATTACTTGTGATTTTTCCTTTATATCGCCGCTTTTGATTTCTTTTGTAACATCAAATTCAAAAAAACCTGGGCCCTTACCTAGGTCTTGCAATCCTTGCCTTGTGTTTCCCTTGATCAAATTAACAGTGCCCAAATTAGTAAATACATCAATAAGGTGATCGGAAAAGGTTCCATCTTCAAAAATATTATTATCATCTTTTAAAAGTTTATCTTTTAATTCTATTAACTTTTCATATTTTTCATCAAAATCGTCAGTTAAAGCTGCTATATCTTTTTGTACTGCTGTATTTCCTGGAGCCATTTGATTTGCTTTATTAAGGCATTCCTTAGCCTTTTCTAACTCTCCTAGACCTATATAAGACCTAGACATATTATAATACGCTTCCCAAGCATCTGGTTTTACTTCAAGAAGCTTTTCTAAAACCTCTATACTCTTATTAAATTTATTCTTTACTCTATAAAATATAGCTAAATTACTTAATGTTATTAAATCATTCTGCTCTAAAGACAGAACTTCTTTAGAATAGAAAATTGCCTTATCAACATTATTTTTGTTATGATGGGCAAAGGCTAGCCCCCTATATAGCAATATTTTGTCCTCTTTCTTAAGCTTAACGCTTAAATCATTAGAATTTAGTAATTTTTCAGCTTCTTGAAAATTATTAAGTGATTCATCAAATTTTGAATTAGCCAATAACTCTCTTCCTTCTTCTAAAAGCTCATAAAAACTTTCAACTAATTTCTTTAAATCATTCATTTTTATCCTTAATTTATAGAGAAACTATATTTTTATATAATTTTTTAATAATTTTAACTAAAATTAGAAACTTTTAAATAATAATTATAGTAAGTTAGCATTTTAAATAATTACAATTAAAAATAAAAGATGAGAAATATAAAAGATGAGCACTATAAGAAATCCTATTGATGATATTATTAATAAAGCAAAAAACTTTTATCTTTTAAGTAATTTCACAGAAGAAAAAAAATGCTACGAAAAAATATACAATGTTTATGAAGATAACATAAACATCCTTAATAAGTTATTAACCTTTCAAATATCAATTGAAAGATGGGAATTTGCTCTAACCTCTGCTCTTTTAATAAGGAAATTAATTAATAACATAGATATAGTTAATAATCTTGCCCTTCTTAATATTAAGCTAAAAAAATTAGATAAAGCGAAAGATTTGTATAAAGAGTCTTTATCTATAGAAGAAAATTATAAAGCCTATGAAGGTATTGGTTATATACATTATTTAAATGAAGATTTTATTGAATCCAAAAAAAATTATAGTAAGGCTAAAAAAATTAATCCTTCATCATATACTTCATATAATCAACTAGGAGTAATAGAGAGAGCCCTTGGTGATTATAAAAAGGCAAAAAGAAATTTTGAAAAAGCTATAGAAATTGATAATAGTAATTCAACAAGTTACGCAAATTTAATAAATCTAGAAATAAGTTATAATACGCCTTTAGAAAGAATTCTTAGTCTTATTGAAAAAAATAAAGAACTTTCAATAGAAGAGGAGATTAAAAAAATAAATGAAAATAAAATGATCCAAACATATAAACTTACTCATCATTATGAACAAGTGATTTATCTTGAGTCTTTAAAAGGAATTAATAAAGCTGAAGAAGACTTTAAAACTTTATATGAAAATAAGATTTTAGCTGAAAATATTAAAAGTAATTATATAAACTTAAATGAAGAAGAAATAATTATTATTAGTGAATGCATGAGAAATGCACATATTTATAAATCAAAAAAAAATACAAATAATTACCTCAATATAAAACATGATTGGAAAAAACTAGAAAACGAATATTTAAATTCAAATCCTTCTATTCTTATAATTGATAATTTCCTTGACTCTATCGCTATAGATGAAATTAGAAATTATCTATTAGAATCAAATATTTGGAATGAAAAATATCATCATTCAAATTACTTAGGGGCTTTCTGCGGAAAAGGTAATTTTTCAAAAATCCACCATGGGATAATATCAGAAATGAAGAAACTTCTACCAAATATGCTCAAAGGACATAAATTCGAACAATTATGGAGCTTTAATTATAACAATAAAGAGAGAACAGGAATAGAAATTCATGCAGATTTTGCCCAAGTAAATGTTAATTTCTGGTTAACACCTGATATATTTAACAAGGAGCCAGGACAAGGAGGATTAAAGATTTATACTATACCCGCCCCTGATGAATGGAAGTTCATTGATTATAATACAAGAAATATTGAAATGGATAAGATTATAAAAACTTATAAAGATAAATTTATCAATGTCCCTTACAAATATAATAGAGCTGTTATTTTTGATTCCTCATTATTTCACGAGACCCAAAGCCTTTTATTTGAAGATTGTTATGAAGGGCGAAGAATAAATTCTACAATTTTATTTGGAAATAGATATTAGATTAAAGAATTCTTATAATAACCTGACCAGTAAAATAACTCATCCTTAAGCATTCAAAATCTTTATCAGTTTCAATAATAAATTCTTTAAAAGCCTTAAATTCATGATCTTCAAAACCATCATAAGAAATCATTTCATCAAATAATATTATGGTTCCACTTACAATCATTTCTTTAAGATACGAAAATATTATTTTTGTTGACTTATAAAGATCACAATCAATATGAAGAAAAGATATTGTATCTTTATAATCATTGTAAAAAAGAGGAAGAGTTTCTTCAAAATAGCCTTTATGAATAATTACATTTGAATTTAATGTAGGAGGAACTCCGTCAGATGAGAATGCTTTCTCAGGAAGATGATTCCAAGCCTCTGGCAAACCTTCGAAACTATCAAAACCATGAATATCTTTTTTGATAGAATTAGATATATAATTAATTGAAGAACCTTGGCCTACTCCAAATTCAAGATACAGACCATTCTCAATGGTTTCTTGTAATGCTAAATCAACATTATCTTTTCTATTACCAATTAAAGAAAAAGATTTTGATCTTTTAGAAAATAAAAACTTCCATGAAGAAAGCCAAATACTAAGCAAATTATTATCTTCTAATTTCACAAGAAGTTCTTCTAATATTTCATTGTTACCATTAAATGCATTGATGATGGAATAATAAAAAATAATCATATTGTTCTTACTTCCTGATTGAATTCTATTATTTAAAACTTCATTAGCCTTCTCTATTTTATTTTCTAAAATAAATAATAAAGTTTGATTAAGTGTAGCCTCAAGGAAGTTTTGATCAATTTCTAAAGCCTTATTTATAGCAATATTTGCTGAATTATAATCTCCTTTTAACATATACTGACTTCCTAGATTGTTATGAGCGTGAGCATACTCATCCCTTAAATCTATAGCTTTTTTATAATTTAATATTGATTTATCAAATTCATTTAGCGAAGAATAGCAATTAGCCAGATTAAAATATATTTCTGGTACTTTATTGTTAAGGTTAATAGCTTTAGAGTAATATTTAATTGCTATATCGTAATTATTTATTTTTTTCTCTAAATTGGCAATATTATTAAAGATACTTTCATGTTCTTTTATGTCAGCCATTTTATACAATATACTTAAAGCTTTCTTTTCATCATTTTTTTTAATGTATATCGCAAATTGAAATTGAAGAAGATTTAAATTATTTGGGAACTTCATTAATAAAGTCGCAATTTTTTTTTCTGCAATATCAACACTACCTTGTGTTAATAATTGTTGGATTTCTTCTATTTTATTCTCTAATGAACTCATTTTTTAATAATTTTCATATATTTTTAAGGCATAAAATCAAAAGCAATACATATTCTTTCTTCATCTGTTTCATAGGGTAGTGTTCTATGGAATAAAGATGATGGAAATAAGACTATATTTGATTCATTTGTTTCAATTATTTTTTTAGGTAATTCTTCTTTAGAATTAGGAAAATGCTTATCCTTAAAACTAAACTCTAGATTCCCGGAATCTTTTATCTTTTCAGGGCACTTTAAATAATAAACACCACTTAACCAAGCTCCAACATGGTTATGAGGCTCTACATAGCCACCTTTTTTCATTGTTACAAACCACCCCATTATTTTTGGTGATTTAGGCCATTGTGTTATGAAAATATCATTTGATTTAGGAAAACTATCTAAGTAGTTATGATACTCATCCAAAAGTATATTTTGCAAATCATTAAATATTTCGATCCCAAATGTAAACAAGTTTCCTTCTGACTGCTCACCTTTTTTAATAAAAAGTTGCCTCTTTGAATTATCTAAATTCTTAATTTCTTTAATAAGATTCTTATTCATTTTATCTATATCATTTAATTTATATGCTAAATTCTCACTTTTTATATATGAAAACGGATCTGGGCAAAAAGGATGCTGAAGTGAATTATTTATTGTTTTATTTGCATGATTAATTATAGATGAAATTATTCGAGAAGCATTAAATTCCTCTTTATTAATATTATAAAAATTAAGAAATTCATCATATTTTTTTTCAAAATACATACACTGTGCAATATTTTCTTTTGAACTCTCATAGTTGCTAGCACTATAATATTCTATTGCTTTAGCATAAAATTTATTGTTTTTATAAATCTCGCCTAATATGAAATTCGACATGGAGCTAGTAGAATCATAGTTACTAGCTTTAATTAAATACTTAATAGCATTTTCTTCATTATTAGTTACCGAATATAAGTGTCCTAATGCTAGATAAGCTAAAGGATATTCACTATCAATTTTAATAGCTTTCAAAAAACATTCTTCTGCTTCTTTAAATTTATTAGAAGAAACAAACATTTCTCCAAATTCAGTAAGATATTTAGAGTTACCTTCTTCTAAAGCAATTAATTGATGATAATACTTTTTAGATTGAATAAAATCACCTTTTTCTAAATAAGCCTTAGCAATATTTCTTATACTTGGGATATGATCCGATTCAATGCCTAGAGACCAGTTAAGCATCTCAACAGCATCATTAAACTGCCTCTGCTTAATATAAAGGCTTCCTAGGTTTGACCAGGCTATATGATAATCAGGATTAATCTCAACTGATGTATTTAAATTTAATAGCGCATTATCAAAATCATCCAATTTTAAATATAAAGCACCCAAATCATTATAGGCAATATAATTACTTTCATCGCTGTTAATAATTGACAGATATATTTTTTTAGCTTCATTGAGATCATCAGAATTAATATAAATATTAGCTAGGATATACTTAATATCTATATTATTTGGATCAATAATTTCTGCTCTTTTTATATATTTTTTTGCCTCCTCATTTTCCCCTTTTAGTAATAATATTTTTCCAATCTGAATTATTATTTCTATGTTATTTTCGTCGATATTGAGAGCTTTTTGTAAATATAATATTGAATCATCATATTTCTTTTCAGAAGAATAAATATCGGAAAGACACATTAAATTCTTAAGTGAATTCTTTTCATATTTCAAAGATAATTTGAAATTTTCTATAGCTTTTTTATTATTTTTTAAATTTAAATATGCAAAAGCTACATTAGAATACAATTTATCAATAGAATCAAAATCGTTAGCTTTAACTTTAAATTTTACACATTTCAAAAAAGAATCAATAGCGCCATTATAATCACTTAATGATGTTTGATTCATTCCTCTTATATTCCACAAAAATATATTTTCAGGAAACCTATCTATTAATTTATCTACTTCAATTTCAAGCGTTTTATTTTCAGAATTAGTAAATAATATCTTTAATTCCTCTATTTTTTTCTTAGATAATGTTTTCATATTACTTTATAATTTTTTTATATTCATCAAATGCTATTTGAGATTCTTTATCCATACCCTTCTTTTTATAAGCATTACTTAAATTTAGATAACTTGCAGAATTTTTAGCATCAATTACCTTTGCCTCATTAAAAAGATCAATAGATTTTTCAATTTCATTGCTTTCTAGATATGCAACCCCCAAAATATTAACTAAATCAGCTTGGTCCTTCAAAAGACCATCGACTGATTTAAGTACATTTATAATTTCCTCATATTTTTTAAGTTTGAGCAAGGTATTAACAATAAAGTAATAACTGCTCGGAACATTTGGTGCTATCATTTTAAGTTTATTAAAGACTTTTAAAGCATCATCATATCTATTAAGGCCCAATAGAACCCTTCCTAATGTTATTACATAAAAAGGCTGTATATCATCTAATTCATGACATTTTTCAGCTGGTTTAAGGGCTAATTTATATTCTTTTATTTCAATTAACGAATTTGCTAGGTTACTATGTACTATAGGATTTTTATTATTAGATTCTATCGACTTTATGTAATATTGATTAGCTTCTTCTCTTCTTCCTAGCTTAATAAGAACATTTCCTATATTTGATAAATGTACTGAAGGATTAGATGACCCTTCTAAAGATTTTATAAAAGCATCTAAAGAATCCTCATATTCGTTTTTATTATAATGATAATTACCTATTGTAGAATAAAGTTCAGATATATTAGCTTTATACTCACTTAACTTACAACCAAACTCCTTTGAAGATTCTAAAGATTCTTTAGCCTGATCAAATTTATTAAGATACGATAAACAAATTGCTTTGCAGGTATATAATTCATGTGATCTTGGGTATTCTTTTAGTAAATCATTAACCATAATAATACCTTGGGGCCATTTAGAATTATTTATTAGGTCTTGTAAGAGATTAAGGTTTTTTTTTGGTATTTTCTTATTATCTAATTTAGGCATATCATTAGAATTATAGCACTTCTATTGTATTTTCAATAGTTTGAGCTTTAGGTTGGAAATCAAATGCAATACATACTCTATTAGTGTCCTCAGTAAAAGGAAGTGATCGGTGAAACAGAGAGGATGGAAATAAGACAACACGAGATTCTAATGTTTCAATCTCTAATGTGGGTGAATCTTTATCTATTAGTGGATATGACAAATTATTTAAGCAAAATTGAATATTACCATCAGAAGGATTCTTTTTTTGTGGAACTTGTACATAGTAAACACCACTTAGCCAACCATTAACATGATTATGAGGTTTCAGATAGCCACTCTTAGACATTGAAATAAACCACCCAGTTAATTCTATTTCTTCAGGCCAATTATTAATAAAGTTATCGTTAGATTCCGAAAAACATTGTCTATATTCATCCATTTTTTCATATAAAGTTGTTTCTAATTTCTTAAAAAGATCTGATCCCTGATTAAAAATATTTTTTATTGATTGCGTGCCATTTTCTAAAAGAGGCTGACTTCGTTCGCCCATATCATATTCTTTTATTTCCTTAAGTAATCGCTTATTAATATCATCATCATTATCAAAATCACCAAGATCAAAATATTTAATATATTCTAAAGGGTTATTACATAATGTGTGTTTTACCTTTTTCTGAAAATGTAAATTAGCATGTGAAACTAATGCAGATGCTGTTCTTGAATAAGATAAAGCATCACTATTTGAATTTAAAAAATTAGCAAACTCATCATATTTCTTTTGCAAGTATAAGCATTCCAGAACAAATTCTTCCCAGCCATTAACTTGACTCTTAGTAAAAAACTCGATTGCTTTCTCATAATTAGTACTTAATTTTAATGTCCTTCCATATGAAAATTGCACTAAACTCTCTTCTGGGTTCAATTCATAAGCTTTATTTAATGCTTCAATAGATTTAGCAGTTTCATTAATACTATAATAAAGGTTTCCGAGATTATAATAAGATTTCCAAAAAATTGGGTATGAAGCTATCGCTCTCTTATAAAATTCTTCTGCTTTTTTAGTTTCTCTCAATTTATAATATGCAACACCTAATTGGTTCAAATGATTACTATCATTATCATTAATAATCATACCTAATTCAGAGTATTTAAAAAAAGATTCACTATCATTAAGACTATTAAAAATAAGGCATATAGAAAAATACATGTAAGGATTCGAAGAATTTTTACTTATAAGTAGTTCGAAATATTCAATTCCTTCATTAAATTTATCAAATCTAATATATAACTCTGCAATGGCATAATATACTTCATTATTATTTTTATTAATGGAAAGTGCATCTTTATAGTATTTAAATGCTAGATCAAAATTGCCATCATCTTGATAACATTTAGCTAAATCCTTATAAAAGTTATCGGATGGTGTACAAGAAGATAATGCAGTATCGAGTAAATTTCTAGCTTCATCAACTTTATTAAGTTTATAAAGACATTTAAAAAGCTTTGTATAATTCTCATAAAAAGTAGGGTCTTTATCAATTGAGGTTTTAAATAAATTACAAGCATTTTCTAAATCGTCATTTGCTATACAAAGAAGGCCTTTTCCAAAATATGGCATTCCTGCATCCTTATCTAATTTAATAGCTGTATCATAGCTTGAAAAGGCTAATTCATTGTTACGCATAACCCTATGTGTATTAGCAAGGTTATTATGAATAACCCATAATTTATCATTTAAAGATATAGCTTTACTAAAAACTTCAATAGATTTATCAAAATCATTAATATTGAAGTGAGCCAGGCCTAATATGTTATAGGTATTAACAGTAATAGTATCATCTAAGTTTTCCGGTTTACTCAGAATCTCTTCACATTCATCTATAACTTTATAAAATTCATTTTTATTAAAGAGTTCAATTAATTTATCAAGCATAATCAATCATAATTATTTCGTATAGATTATAAAAGAAAAAACATAAAAAAAAGGGGACCCAATGGATCCCCTTAATTTTAATAAAATATTTATTAACTAAGCAATAAATACAAAGTTATCAGCGTGACCAGTTTCTGCAGCAGCAACACCTGTTAGTTGTAATAACTCAATTGCAATCAACTCACCACCAGCAAATGTTGCACCATCACCAGCTGTACCAGTTGAGAAAACAATTAAGAATAATGCAGAATTAATTCCGTCATCAGCAAGCGTTATGAATGCATCGCCAATTGTCCATGCACCGTTAGTAGTAATCTCGTTACTTCCACCAATCTCAAATGCAGCTCCAACATCAGCAGCAGCTAAACCAGCAGCTACACCCTGTGCTAGAAGTACAGTAGCGTTTGCTCCATTACCAACATCAGTAGCGTTATCACCATCAGCAAGGATTACAGAAGCACCCGCAGAAATTGAAATAGTAGGAGTACCTACTGTTACAAGATCAATTACGCCGCTTATTGCTTCAATAGCTGAGATATCAATACTAATTTTATCTTTACCTGTAGCAAGAACAAAACCTGTAATTTGGTCAGAACCAGTAGTTACATCACCATCAGCAGCTGTGCCAGTACCAATTTCGGCATCCGCTAGGATAATTGTATCAACAGCAGTTGTATCAGTAATAGTAATAATATCTGCACCAGCATCTGAACTAATAACATCAGCACCACCGCCAGTATCAGAAATAATATCAGCACCTGTACCACCGTTAATAATATCTACACCAGTACCACCTGTGATTGTATCAGCACCGCCGCCACCAGAGAGTGTATCAGCACCGTTACCACCATCAATGATATCAGCAAGACCTGAACCAGTAATTGTATCACCGCCAGTACCACCTGTTAGTGTCCATTTAATGTTATCATCATTAGTATAATCAAATGTTTTTAAGGCAGTTGCACCTGCGTTCACTTTAATTTTATAATCAAGTGAAGTTAATAGTGCGTCATTATTTGCGTTAACATATAAATGGCCAGTGTCTGTAACATAAATTGCTTGTCCTGGAATACCTGTTAGAGATTCCACAGCAGCAGATTTACTAGCTTTACCTATTGTTACAGAAGCTGTGATTGTTGAACCAGTTGTAACTGCAGATCTATCAATAGTAAGTACAAATGTATCAGTACCATCTAAGAAGTCAGTCACTGAGTCAACATAATCACCAGCTGAGTCAGCTACTACATTGTATGTAAATACATCAGCACCAGCTCCACCAGTAATTGTATCAGCTCCTAATGATCCATCAATAATATCAGCACCATTACCACCATTAATTGTATCACCTAGTATTGTAGTTCCAGATAATTTAGCGTCTGTACCAGTAATTGTGTCACCACCAATACCACCTGTAATAGTTATTCCTGAATCATCTTCAGGAGATGCATCTAATGTTAATGCGCTTACAAGGCCGCCAGCATTAATTGTACCTGCTTGAGTAGAAACAAAGTTACCATCAGCAAGAGTTAAACCAACTGTAGCGTTAGATACTTGTGTAATAAGAATATTTTCAACTGAAGTAACATTCGTTAACGTAGCACTAACTGCAGTACCTGCAGCCCATATATTAAGAGTATCAGTACCACCGCCAAAACTAATAACATCAGCAGTATCAAATCTTGCACCATTTCTAAATTGAGCAGTATCATTACCACCACCAAATGTTAGGGATTCTGTTGCATCAGCATCATTAGCAGTATTATTGTGTCTATAAGTGATAGAATTCGCTGCACTTACACCACCCGCATTAAGAGTGAATGTAGCACTACCATCTATTTCGTTAATTCGAATAGATGTAGAACCATTTGCAGTAAAGACTGAGTCAGATAAAGTTAACGCATCAGCACCAGTTCCTTCAAATTCTATAATTTCAATATTAGAAACTCCTTGAAGATCCGCAGCTGCAACAGTTGTAGCTGAATCAACATCAAATGTTAAAGTATCAGTTCCACTACCACCATCAACAGTTTCAGAAGATGTTAAGCTAATAAAGTCAGTTAGAGTTGTTACTCTAAAGTCATCATTACCGCCTTCACCATGAAGAACATCAATACCAGCTTTACCATTAATAATATCAGCACCATCGCCACCTTTAATAGTGTCAAAGAGACCAACACCACTGAAAGCAGATACAGTTGTATTAGAACCAGTAAGTGTATCACCACCTCTACCACCTGTAATAACTAGATCAGAGTCGTTCTCAGCAGAACCATCAAAAGTTAAACCACCAGATCCTGTCATGCCTGTAGCATCAATAGTACCTGTGTTACCTTGTAATGCAGAAGTTACAACACTTGCGTCAGCTAATGTATAAGCAGATGCAGTTGTTCCGACACCTTTAAATGTAAAGTTCTCAACAGATGTAACAGTAGTTGTTATTGCGATATTCGCAGCGATTGTAAGTGTTGTAATTTGTAATGTATCACTACCTTTACCACCTGTAATTATATCACTTCCATCAATCACATCAGCATCAGCAGTCGATGCAAAGATGAATAAGTCATCACCTGGGCCACCTGTAAAGCTATCATTTTTAGATGCAGCATTCACTGAATAAATTGTCAGAGAATTTGCAGCATCTGTCATTGCAGCACCACTTACAGTTAATGCACCTGAAGCTTGTGTATCAAGCACAATAATTGAAGTTGATCCATTGCTTGTGAAGAACGCATCATCAAAAGCAATAGTTGAGTTAGTTGCATTTGATGTATCAAATGTGATTTTCTCAATATTCTTAACATTAAGTAAATCAGTAGTTTCAACAGTAAACTGAACAGTTGAACCAAAGTTCAATGTATCAGTACCAGCACCACCATCTACTGTTTCAGCAGTTGCTAAACCTTCGAAGTTAGCAACAACATCAACATGGATAACATCATTACCTTCGCCACCATCAATATTATCAATACCGGCTTCACCCATAATGATATCAGCACCAGCTCCACCATGAATAGTGTCATTACCAGCACCACCTTGAATAGTGTCGTTACCGCCATTACCTTTAATAGTGTCACCATAAGAAGCTGATGTACCACCTTCAAGTGTATCAGCCTTTTCAGAACCCAGAATTTCTACGCCAAATGTTGCAGATGGGTTAGTAGCAGGCATAACTAATCCGCCTGTACTTGCAGTAGCATCAATTTTAGTCATTAATGTTGCGCCACCGATTGCACTAATAGTAAGTTTACCAGCACCTGAAACAGTTAGAGTAGTAAGATCTGTACCACCAATGGTTGTTGCAGTTGCTGTAGCACCATTAAGAGATTGATTAACAGTAACATTAAGTGTTTCCGCATCATTAAATGTAAGTGCTGTAAATGTTTGACCATTAACAGTTGCTTGACCGATTGTTAGATCAACAGTATCAGAATCTCCATCAATTGTTCTTGTACCAATTATACCTTCTGGTGTAGTTGTAGAACCAGTAACAATTGCAGTTGAGTTATCATCATTCATATTTGTGAATGTAACTGTATCACCGTCACCACTATCTGCAGCAGATGAAACAATTGTTGTGATTTCTGGTAACCACTGAAGATCTAATGCGGTTGTTCCAGTACCTGTTACTTTAACTATTTCAACATTAGAAAGACCACCAGTACTTGTTGATGAAATATCTGCAGGTGTACTTAGTGAAAGTGTATCTGCACCAGCACCACCGTCAAATGTAATATATTTACTCCAATCAGAACCAATAACTAATTGGTCAGGACCAGCACCACCTGTCATTGTAACAGCATAAGTAGCTGTAATAGGAGAAACACCTACATTAATACCTGCACCAGCAGTTGTAGAAGCATCGATAGAATAAACAGTATTTGCTACATCGGCAACGCCATAATAATAACCATTACCAGTAAATGTATAAGTAAGAGCTTTTCCAGCTGTTAGAGCTGCAAATAAGTTAACACCTGAAACATCAACATTAATAACTTCAACATTATCAAGTGTTATTGTACCAGAAGCACCAGCTCCATCACTGTAATTGAAAAGTTCAATATTTTGAACATCGGCAGTTCCAGCTACTGCTGCTGCTGTATTATCAATAGTGATATCACCATGACCTGATGCAGCTTTAAGTGTTGGAATACCTGACATGTTTTTAAAGTGTGTTGTACCACCAGCTGATGAAGAATTTACACCAATTGTTGTAACACTTGAGGATAACGCCATATCAACAACATGATAAGTGTTTGCGGCAGTATCAGTAACTTGGAAGTTATTTACTGAAATTTCCTCAACACCAACAAGCTCAATACCTGAAATGTTGTGAATTACGTTTGCTGTTAATGTACCTGCAATAGAAAGCTTAAATACATCAGTACCAGCACCACCATCAACAACATCACCTGGATTGGCTGTTGAACCTGTTAGACCAGCGCCTTGAACAGTACCGCCAACAATATTGTCGCCGTCACCTGCTGCAACTGTGTCCACACCAGTTGTTAAGTTTGTAGTAGTTGAAGCTGTTGATGCAGTATTTGAAATAGAAGCTGTGTGAGATCCTACTACTGCATTTGCGCCATCAAGAAGAGAAACTTTGATACCTTCCAAACCTTCATTCGCAGTATCTGCGTTTGGAGTAATATCAAATGTCGCTGAGGTTTCACCAGCAGCGAGAGTTACAGTACCAGATAGAGAAACAATATCTGCTGAATCTGCTTTTGTTGCTGAACCACCAAGGTCGTCGCCAACAACGCTATATGTTAATGTAGTAGCAGAAGTTGATGATGCCGAAGCAGTCACAGTATATGTAATAGAACTACCTTCAGCTACAGTGTTAGCACTGGCTGAGAGAGAATATGAAACACTAGAGCCTACTGAGGTTCCAGAAATTGTTCCACCTGTTCCGTCTGAAATTGTAGAGCCAGTTGGAAGACTTGATACACCCATTGCAGAAGCTAATCCTGCATAATCAACTGATGCACCACTTACTCCAGAAGTAGCATTGCCTCCAACTTCGAAGCTGAATTTGTCAGCACCGTTAACAGTTAATACTGCGCCGTTAGATAAAGTTAATTGAACTGAATCAGCAGCAAATTTTGTTGAAGCAATAGATAAACCATCCACTAACTGAACAGTGTTTGATCCGCTTGTATCAACAATTGTAATGTTGCCGCTTGCAGCATTTGAAATAATGTAAGTATCGTCTCCACCTAAACCACGATAGGTTGTACCATTATTTGATGGAACGATAATATCCGCTGAGGATGATGCATTTATTGTAGCCATGTTTCTCTCTCCTTATGTAACTAACAAAAAGTAATCCATTTCGAATCACTTAGCAAAAAAATAAACTAATTCACCTAATAAGGTCAATTCCGTTTTTAATTTATTTGTAACAGAATGTAACATAATTTTATTAATGTAAATACCCTTTTTAATTTTATTTTACCTAATTATCTACTAAAATTGGCAGAAATAAGGCAATCTAATTTTTTTTATCCAAAATCACTTCCAGATGTTGCCGGTAAGTCTGCTTCAGCTGTAATTTCAAGCACTAATGTATCAAAAGTACCTGCATCCGCATCATAGCCAGTTACACCATCAATATAAAGTTCTCCGTTTGCTCCGCTTGAGTCTTTATTAAATAATATTTGTATTGCGCCATCAAAAGATTTGTTAACAACATCAACACCTTCAAGAGCAGCAAACTCTTTAATTGTTAATGATGATCCATCCTTATTAACTAGAACAACTTTGTCACTTGCTGCATCAAAGTTTGATAATGTAACTTTTATTGAACCTTCAGCAGATGTGCCGTCATTATTAAATTCATATCTAAATTCATCAGCAGCATCAGTTCCGGAAACAGTTCCTTCCTCAGAAAGATCAATTTCAACAACATTAGTTGTTGCTGATTCTGAGCTATCTGAAGATGTATCTGAAGATGTATCAGATGATGTGTCTGAAGATGTGTCAGATGATGTGTCTGAAGATGTGTCAGATGATGTGTCTGAAGATGTGTCAGACGATGTGTCTGAAGATGTATCAGAAGTTGCTGTAGATTCGCTTGATGCTCCAGTATCTGTTGAAGTTGCTGTACCTGATGAAACTTCACCATCTAATGAAGATGTAAAGACAATTTCTGTATTGGATAAATCACCATCTACAATACCATCTAAAGTAAGTGATGTTGAATTACCTGATGAATCCGGGGCAAAATATATTGTTGTGTTATTATTGATAGTGGATGCAACAATATCAATACCGGTTGATGCTTTAAAATCATCAAGATCATATCCTACTGGCATATCAGATGCTAAAATAACTAGCTTATCACTATCTTGGTTAAACCCTGATATTGTAACAGGCCCATCATTACCTTGAACTGCACTCGAAGCATAGGTAGCATCAAAAACGAAATTCTCAGCATCGGCTTGAGCAGTTAAATCAGTAGTTCCTAAATCTATATTTGAACCTGAAGATAAATCAGTACCTCCAGAAACAGAACCCGAAAGAATATTAATGTTCAATGATGAAAGATCTGAATCAACAACACCGTCAATTCTAATAGAACCAGATGCACCTGATGAATCCGGCGCAAATGATATTAATGTGTAGTTATCAATTGTGTTTGTGGTAACATCAACTCCAGTAGCAGTTAATAGACTTGACTTAGAAAAACCTGAAGGAACAGAAGCAGCTTGTAAAGTTAATGTATCATTATCGACATCAAAGCCAGTAATTACAACTTCTCCATCAATAGCTACAGGTGAATCATTTGTAAATTTAATCTCATAGACAAATGCATCAGCAGAATCAGTAGCTGCTACAGACCCGCTAGACAAGTCAGTGCCGCCAGCGGATGATGATGATGAGTCATTAGCGGAACCTTCCTCCGCTGAAACAGAAATGGATGATAAATCACCGTCAAGAATACCAGCTAAAGTAATTGATGAGCTAGCATTAGAGCTATTTGGTGAAAAATAAAT
>CACLNZ010000008.1 GCA_902608415.1 uncultured PS1 clade bacterium | reverse complement strand
TAGGAACTAGACAATCAGGTTTTCATATTTTTAAAATGGCCAATCTTAACGAAGATAATGACTTACTTGATTTGGCAAATAAAAATGCCAAAAAAATTGTAGAGAATAACGGACTAAACAAAAATATAAGATTACTGCTTCAATTATTTAGCAAAGATGAGGCTTTAAAATATCTTGATGCAGGTTAATCCTGATCTGGAACAACAATTCCAGCAGATATAATCAATTTAGCGGCCTCCTCAACTGACATATCCATTTGAATTGTATCTTCACGTGGTACAAATAATAAATAACCAGATGTTGGATTAGGTGTCGTTGGAGCAAAAATACATAATAGGTCATCACCCTTTTTATCTGCTATTTCGCCTTTGGCATCAGTAGTAACGAAACCAAGCGCCCAAATATCTTTTCTAGGATACTCAAATAAGACAACACCCTTAAAATTCTTATTAGATTGTGTAGCAACAGTTTCAAATATTTGTTTAAGAGCGCCGTATATATTTCTTATAACCGGAACTCTATCTAAAAGACTTTCTCCAAATTGAAGAATTGTTTTTCCAAAAATGTTAGCTGTTAAAGCACCAAGACCAGTTAAAATAAATAATGAAGCAATAACTCCAATTCCCGGTAAACTATAAGGAGAGTCTTGTAGTGCGTTTGGTATAAATGGTGAAAACCAAGAATCAACACTTTCGATAAACCAGATAGCTACCCATATAGTTATAGCAATTGGGGCAGCGACAACTAAACCAGTTAAGAAATAAGTTCGTAATCTTCTGATTAAAGATATTTTTTGTTGTGTATCATTAGACATATTTACCTTGTAGCATAAAAATAATTATAGATAATAGTATTTTAACATTTTTTCATAATGGAAAACTTACAAAAAATATTAAGTGAAATTATAACTGATTTTATTCCTGATTTTATATCTATTGAAGATATTTCACGACTTTCAGGAGGTTCAAGTAATGAGTCTTGGAAGATAATTCTTAATACAAAAAAAAATAAAAAGAAAATAGTCTTCCGAAGAACTCCTGGAGGAAACCTTAAAGATGAAGAAAGCAGTAATTTTGTTGATATAATTGATGAAGCAAAAGTAATGAATATTGCTAATGATTATAATGTTCCTGTTCCTAAAATTATCGAAGTTATAAACGATAAGAATATTGGAAAAGGTTTCTTTATGGAATATATAGAGGGAGAAACATTAGGCAATAGAATAGTCAATAGTGATAAATTTAAAATGATTAGACCAAAACTTGCAAAAAAGTGTGGTGAAATCATTGCAAATATCCATAAAATTCCAATATCAAAATTTGATAATATTAAAATATCAGAAGCAGAAGATGAATTATTAAAATATGAAGAAGTTTATAAAGCCCATAATCAAAATATACCTGTATTTGATTATACAATTAGTTGGCTTAAGGACAATATTCCGAAAAAAATTACTAAAAAATTAATACATGGAGATTTTAGGAATGGAAATTTAATAATATCTAATGATAATTTAATTCCTGGGGTTTTAGATTGGGAATTATTTCATATAGGTGATCCTTATGAAGATTTATCCTGGATTTGTGTAAATAGTTGGAGATTTAATAAGATAGAGCTTCCTGTTGGAGGTTTTGGCGAGAGAGAAGATATGTATATATCATATGAAAAAGTTTTAGGTAAAAAGCTTGATAAAGAAAGATTAAAATTTTGGGAAGTCTTAGGAACATTAAAATGGGGAATTATGTGCTTAAATATGATTGAAATTTATCGATCTGGATTCGATAAATCTATTGATAGAGCCTCTATAGGAAGAAGATCCTCTGAAACAGAAATTGATTTAGTCAGGAAATTAATTATGTCATGAGAAGTGAACCAACCATAAAAGAGTTAATAATTTCAATTACAAGCTTTTTGGAAGATTTAAATTTTGAAGATTTTCCAAATACAAAAAATCATATTGATACTTTAAAAAATATTAACCAAATTAATGAATCAAAAATTAACGAAATAATAGAATTTATTAATGATGATTTAATATCACATCTTACGGGTCATAATAGGTTTTATGCTTTTGTAGCAAGGAATTCTCTTCAAATTATCAAAAGAGAGATCAATCTAATAAATAGTTATGAAGAAAAGGAAATTATTAGACTAGAAAAACTATTAAATGAAAAAGGCAATATTAAAGATCTTAATAAAGTTTTATGTAAAAGAATAAGCGATAAAGAATTAGATAGAGACAATAATGAATTAAAGGATCATTTGGTTAGAACAACAATGGCAAAGCTATCTATTGATCAACCTAATTATTCAGGTTACCTCAAGGGAATTAAAGATGGATATTCAAAAGATTAATTATAAAGATCCAATAATTGCTACTGAACAAACATTATTAGCTGGTTGTCCGCCTAGATTATGAGTTAATCCTATTGAAGGATTCTTTAACTGTCTTTTATCTGCCCTACCTTGAAGTTGAAGATACATTTCATAAATCATTCTTAAGCCTGAAGCACCTATAGGATGTCCGAAACATTTTAATCCGCCATCTATTTGACAGGGAATAGGTCCATCAGCGTCATAAAACCCATCCATAACATCTTTAACAGCCTGTCCTTCTTCAGATATGAAAAGGTCTTCCATTGTTACTAATTCAGTAACAGAGAAACAATCATGCACTTCCATCATTGATATTTCTTCTCTTGGCTTTGTAATACCCGCTTCAGCATAAGCCTTTTTTGCAGCTATTCTAACTGTATGAAAATAAGAACCATCCCAAGTATTGTGATGAGATTCTAGGCCATTAGAAACTGATAATTGAAGCGCTTTAACGCTGATAAGATTATCTTTACCAAGACTTTTAGCTATTTCTGGAGTTGTTACGATCGCTGCAGCAGCTCCATCTGAAACACCACAACAATCAAAAAGTCCAAGAGGTTCTGCAATCATTGGTGCGTTTAATACCTGCTCTTCTGTAACTTCCTTTTGAAGATGAGCTTTTGGATTTTTTGCGCCATTAGCATGACTTTTTACAGATACATGCGCTATAGCTCTTTTCATATCTTCAGCAGAAACACCGTGCTTAGCTCTATAAGCTGAAGCTAATTGTGCAAAATTACCAGGCGCAGATCCTGACGGTCCAATTTGTGGACCAAAAGTACCATAATTTGTTGCTGGTAAGCCACCATAACCCGTATCTTTTAATTTTTCCATACCAAGTGCAATTGCTATATCAGCAGCACCAGCTGCAACTGCATAAACAGCGCCTCTTAAAGCTTCAGACCCCGATGCACAATAGTTTTCTACTCTAGTTACAGAAATGTTTGGAAGTCTTAGGGCTATTGACATAGGCGTACCACCTTTACCGGCACCAATATCATCTATGTGATGAGAAAACCATGCAGCATCAAGTTGATTTGGTTCTATTCCAGCATCATCAAGAGCTTCAATATAGGCCTCAACCATAAGATCATCTGCGCTAGTATCCCATCTTTCACCAAATTTTGAACAACCCATTCCTAAGATTGCAACTTTATCCTTAATTCCTGAAGCCATCAGATTCTCCGTTTAATTTAATATTTTTTATCATAATTCACTTTAAATAGGTACAGCTTTCCAGAAATATCTTGTAAAGCCTCTTGCTTCATCAATAGCCTTTATTCGGAAAACCATTTTAACATCTTTGCCTGATTCTATTTCACCTTCACCAACATCTGTGAAATCCATCATAATCCTTCCACCCTCTTCAAAAGATACTATTCCATAATAATTAGGTGGATTTACTGAAAATGAAAGGTAATCAGCTGACCAAGAAAGTATGTTTGCTTTCTTTTCTGCAAGTTTATAAGGTTCTTGCGTATCTATATCAGGACTATTTGGGCTTACAGATATTCTTGATGCAGGAAATTGTATCGTTCCCGTTTTAGAACATTTACCTCCAACAAGACCTATAATAGCATCATTATGCCTATAAAGAGTTGTAAGGGCTGTTTTCCTATCGATTTCACCTCTCATACCTTTTTCCCATTTAACAAGATCATTAAAAGTTAAATATTTCATATAGTTAGTCTCTTCAACGCCATTATCTAATAGCGCAGAAATAGATTCATCATTTTTAAATTTGCTAATTAATTTAGTTGTTTCGAGAAGAATTGCATCCCCGCCGCCTCCAAATGAACAAACTAGTATTTTTTCATTTGGTTCAGCATTCTCTAAAACATGAGTTAACATTAATAAAGGATGAGCAGATCCGGAATCACCAACATTTAATGCTAAATTATCAACAACATTTTCTGGATCTATACCACAAATTTTTGAAATAGTTTGTGGTACCCTAGGAAAAATACATGGAAGTATAAATTTCTTTATTTCTGAGGGGTTTATATCATTTTCTTTAAGTAAATTATTAATTAGTTTAGGAATAATTTTTAAATAACCCTCGTCTCGAATCCATCTTTCTTCCCAATTGTAATCAAATTCTTCATTTGGAGCTCTAAAATGATCAACAAAATCAACTGAAACTGATGATGTAGACAATACTTTTGCAATAATATCTTTGTTATTTATTCCAATAGCAGCTGAAGCATCACCAAAATCAAGTTCCTGCGCACTTCCAACTCTTGATTTTCTTTTATCAGAAGATAAAACTAGAGAATAATTACTTTTACCAGATTGAACAGATGCAATGGCATTTATTAAGGCTGTTGTTCCACATTTTAGGGTTGAAGATATATCAGTACATTGAGTTGATTCTTCTAATGTTAGCGCAGCTCTGACTATCCCTGAATTTAATCTGTCTGCAAATGGCATTGTAGTAGAAGCTAAAAACACACTATCAACATGTGATCTATCGTCTTCCGGACCAAGCAATCTTCTAGCAGCTTCAACAGACATAGTTACACTGTCTTCATCCCAACCAGCCATAGATCTCGTTCCTTTCCCCTTTCCCATAAGGTTTGGAGCAAGCCAAGCATTAGATTCTGCGACGCTTTTTCTTAATAATCTTAACTTTGGTATATAACCAACTATAGATGAAATACCTACTTCACTCATAATAAGAACCTATTTTATTGTTTATAAATTTGTTCGCAAACTTGTATTTGTTCATCAACAAAACCTTCTGTAAGTGCCACAGCTTCATCAAATAATTTATATTTACCTGAGAAATACTCATCAACTATTTTACCTTGGTCAGAAGCACTATTAGTAATATTCCTAACTTTTATAGTTTGCGACTCTTTACCACCAGCTATAGATACCATAACACCATTAAAAAAATTAGGATGACCATTTTTTTGAACCTCTTTTTCTAATTCTGCCATAATCTCAACAAAAGCATTAATATTCTTTTGTTTAATCTTAAATCTAGCTACAACTTCGTGTCCAGGTTCTAAACGAAATGATTTTAATGATTTCCATATTGTAGAATGTTTTAATTCTCTCATTTTTGTTATTTGACCAGTTGCTGTATTAGGATCATACTTTAAAGAACCAATCATAGCTGCTTCTACACTTGGGAAAGCATTCCAAACCATCATTTGTCCAGGATATTGATTTCCAGATCTAGTTATACAAACACCAGCATCGCTTGACCCTATAGCTTTGAAGGCATCACTATTCTCTCTAAGAAAATCTGTATACTTATCTACATCCGCTGCTGCTACATATAAAGATGTAAATGCACCCTCTTCAGGTTTTACATGACCATCAGCAAGTGTATTAACTGAAACCAATAATGCTAAAATAAATAATAAATTTTTCATAATTACTCCCGGAATTAAATGTACGAAGTTTATTTACAGCAAATTAATCTTAATATTGAAAGCGTTTTTTTAACTTTTAAATAAGTTGGCATGATCCACTAATGCGGCTCTTATTTCCTTAGAATTTAAGCAAGGCTTTTTAAAAGGAATATAATAGATAACTTTATTAGATTTTATGTAATATCCATCAATATTTATACCAATCATTGAGCAAGCTTCATCATCAATATCATGAAATCCCTTCAAACAAGAAACAACAACATCATTATGATCTTCATTCATATGATTAATCATAGAACCCTCTTCTTCACTCCAATCAGGATTACTTATTTGCCAATTCTTATCATTTAACCAAGCTATTTCTCCAAAACCACCAATCCATCTAATTTTGTTAGGATTCATTTTATAAAAATTAAAATCATGGGTTTGCGAGTATTTTTTACTTTCTGGTAAAAACTTAAAAAAGCGCTCCTCACATTTATTAAGATCATTAGATTCAACTTTTTGAAAATGGCCCATAATGCTTAATCTGGAGCTATTTTGCTTATCCCCATCTTTATTTGTATTAAATATTGTAATGCATGATTTAGAGTTATTATGGATATTTTTTGTATGTTCGGCTAAATCACTTGCGTATATGTATACTGATCTATTTTGATCAGTTATGTAAGTTATGAAACTGCCAAAAGGAAATTCTTCAAATTTTTTTGATAATGTAGACAAAATGGCCATATTACTTCCTCGAAGTAGAGAAATAGCATCATTTTCATATTTAATTTTATTAAGCATATTAGATATAATTTACATTAATTTTGTTATCAATAATATCCACATTAAATGTTAACTCAAAAACATCTTCTAAAATATTTTTATTAATAATATTTAAGGGTTTATCATAGGCAAATAATTTTCCATTTTTAATTATTGCAATATAATCAGAAAAATTAAAAGCCAAATTAAGATCGTGTAAAATCAACAATATACCAACCCCATTATTCGCTAATTTCTTTAACATATTCATTAATTTTATTTGATGAGATAAGTCTAGATTTGATGTGGGTTCATCTAACATAAGATATCTAGAATCTTTATTACCTGACTCTCGCCATAACTGTATTAGTGATCTTGCGAAATGAACTCTTCTTTGCTCGCCGCCAGATAAAGTGTTAAATTTTCTTTTTTCTAGGTGAGCAATCTCACAATCATTTAAGACACCGATAATTGCGTTATTAATATTATTAGAATATTTTATATTACCTTTATCAAGCCAGCCCATTTCAACGATATCTCTTACACTAAAGTCAAAAACAATAGGCTGGTTTTGTGACATCACACTTCTTATAAAAGCTCTTTCTTGTATCGATATATTTTTTATATCTGTATTATCATAAAATACATTACCTATGTTTGACTCAATATCTCCAGATAAAATATTTAATAAAGATGATTTTCCAGCGCCATTAGGACCAAGAATAGATAAAATCATTCCTTTTTTAATCTCAATATTAATATCTTCCAAAATACTCTTATCGTTATATTTAAGAGAAATTTTCTCTGAATAAATGCTCATGCTTTATTTATCCTAAATATTAACCATAGAAAAAAAGGTGATCCAATTGCACTTGTTATTAATCCTACTGGAAGTTCTGCGGGTTGGATTAATGTTCTGGCTAATAAATCAGCTATAACCATAAGTGAAGAACCTAATAACGCAGACCCTATAATAACATAAGAGTGATTAACTCCAGCAATTAATCTAACTAAATGAGGAACAACTAAACCAACAAATCCAATCATTCCTGATAAAGCAACACTTGCTCCTACAGTTGCGGCAGATGTAAAAATTACCCTATATTTTAACTTCTGGACATCAATACCAAGACTTTTTGCCTCAGACTCTCCTAATTGTAAGATATCTAAATCTCTAAGAACTGGTGATAGAAAGAAAAATGCTATAATTATGATAAAAATTGCTGGTAATAATAAAGGCCATGTAATTCCTCCAAAACTACCCATAGTCCAAAAAGTTAAACCTCGCAGTTCAGAGTCTGTACTTATAAAAGTAAGAATACCTATACCAACAGAAGCAATTGCATTAATAGCAATACCAACAAGAAGCATATATGTTACTCCTTGATGACCAAATCCTTTTGTAAGAAGGAAAAGTAAGAAAATTACTACACCTGAACCAATACATGCAGCAATTGGAAGTAAAAAAGTGGAGAGTACAAATTTTGAAAATATTGTTGAACCAAAAACAATTATAATTGAAGCTCCTAAAGCTGCTCCAGCTGAAACACCTATAAGACCTGGGTCTGCTAATGGATTTCTAAATAAACCTTGTAAACAAGCTCCTGAAATGGCTAGGCTCGAACCAACTAAACATGCAAGGATAACCCTTGGAATCCTTATTTCAAAAAAAATAGTCCTTTCAATATGTGTTGTCTCTCCTTTAAGAAGAGAAATAAAAGAAAAATCAAAACTACCATTTGAAAAAGCTATAATTAAAATGAGAATTAAAACAGAAAGAAATATAAAAAGCGATAATGTTTGCTTACCTGAAAGAAAACTTAAATTTAAGCCCAATATATTTTTTTCATTCATTATGATTTTCACTAAAAATATTTGATAACTTTAAAGCTGAAAATATTGTTCTAGGACCAAAACCAAGCATTTCCATACCATCTAAAGCAATAATATTTCTATTTTTTGCTGCTGGAGTATATTTAATAGCAGGATGATCAAATAATTTATCTAAATCTGCATATGAGTGTGCGCCTCTATTAGAAATCAAAATGTAATCAGGAGAAGCATTTATGATGGATTCAGTACCTACAGGCTTCCATCCATCAAAACCATCAAATGCGTTTGTTGCTCCTGTCATCTCAATAAAACCATTGGCAGATGTTTCTCTTCCTGATACCACAGGTGTTCCACTATCCATATTTAAGATAAACATAACTTTAATATCAGCTAAAATTGGATTAGCTGATATTTTTTTCAATTCTTTAATTGATGGGTTAATCAATTCATCAATTAGTAAATGTGTGTGATTTTCTTTATTTATAATTTTACCTATACATTCAATTTTTTGAACAATACCCTCAGATGTATGATTTTCTTTTATAATATTAATATTTAGTCCAGTTCTTCTAATTTGCTCAATAACGCTAGGAGGACCCATATCATCTTCTCCTATTATCAATGTTGGTTTAAGAGATAATATTCCTTCAGCAGATAGATTTCTTACATAACCTATTGATGGATATTCTTTTGTTTCCTCTGGATAGTTTGAGGTTATATCTAGAGCAATAATATTTCTTTGATATCCCAAAAAAAATAAAATTTCCGTTATTGATCCACCAGCAACTGTAATTCTGGATGAATTATTGGCTTTATTACAGTCATCATAAGAAAATGTATTTACGGTAAATAATATATATACCGACATAAATATAATGATTTTTCTTAACATATTGAAATTATGCAGATATTGATATAAATGTAAATGCGAATGAGAATCATTCTCATTCTCAATTAACCATATAAGGAAAGTTCAATGTTTAAAATAATATTATGTTTAATTGCCCTAATCTCAATGTCTGTAAATGTAAAAGCTAATGATACAGCAGATATTTCAAATAATAGCCTAGTAAATATAGAAGAAATAACAGTTATATCTTCAAGAGCCCCTATTCCCTTAAGTGAAGTAATAGGTTCAGTTTCAGTAATTAAATCAGATGATATTGAAAAGAGAATTGCAAATAATATTGTTGATCTAATTGAAAATACTATTGGGGTATCAGCACCAAGAAGTGACGGATATGGAAGAATATTTAATGAAGGATTTAGAATTCGAGGTCTTGGGGGCAAAAGAGTAAACGTACTTATTGATGGTGTAAGAATACCGGATTCCTATGTAGGTTATGGTAGAGATGTAGTTGATGTTGATCTCGTAAAAAAAGTTGAGATTTTAAAAGGCCCAAGTTCAGCTCTTTATGGCTCAGATGGGTTAGCAGGAGCAATTTCTTATACTACAAAGGATGCATCAGATTTAGCATCCAAAGATAACCCCTATTACTCAGCAACAGTTTCATACGACGAATCTTCTGACTCAACAAAAGTTGGTTTAATGTCCGCCTTCGTAGGAAACAATATTGAAGGACTTATTCAAGTTACTCGTAGAGATACAAATGAGAGAAAACTTCATAATAATACAGAGATTGAACCAAATAGAATGACAGGTGAGTCTAATAGTGTGCTTGCAAAGATTAAATTTCTATTAAATGAGAGTATTGATGTTACATTTGTTGCTGATGTACAAGAATGGAAAAATGATTGGGATTTAACAACCGAAACAGGTTTTAGTTTTTTTCCTACCCCTATTCAAACTTCTTCTGCACTAGGGTTAGATGATTCAACAAGACATAGATATTCAATAGAATTAGGATTCACTAGAGAAAATATTTTATTTGATGAAGGAAGAATAACTGCTTTTACCCAAAAAACTGATCAAGATCAAATTACAAATAAATCGAAATTAATTTTTGAGATGGGAATGAGAGCTAGACCAACACCATATGCAGAATTTCAAAATTTTCAATTTAACCAAGAGATATACGGTTTTTCTTCTGAATTTTTTAAAGAAATAGGAAATCCGTCTGGAATAAAACATCAAATTGTTTATGGATTTGAATATGAGTCTATAGAAGTAGAAAGACCAAGATATAGATATGAAACAAATCTTATAACTAGACAATTAAATTACAATATTGGTGGGCACACATATCCTGATAAAACATTTCCTGATACGGAAACAATTAGACAGGGTATTTATTTTTCTGATCGAATCGAAATTACATCAAAAGCTAGTCTTGTTATTGGAGCAAGATATGACTCCTATGAACTTAAACCTTCAGTAGATGAACTCTTTAATAGAAGTAATGTTGCAAGAAATGCATTGTCATATATTGACGATAGCGCAGTTTCAGGAAAATTAGGATTTATATATGATATCAGTGATAGTATATCAATATTTGCACAATATGCAGAAGGCTTTAGAAGCCCAGACTATGAAAGTGCAAATATTTCTTTTACTAATTTTGCTTTTTATTACAGTGTGGCGCCGAATCCAAATCTTGATTCTGAGGAAAGTGATGGTTATGAAATTGGCTTGAGAGGAAATAATATTTTAGGCTCCTCAAGATTGAATTGGTCATTAGTTTATTATGAAAATGATTATGAAGATTTTATAGACACTCAACTAACTGGTAGATCGCCAAGAGGTATAAGCATTTATCAATATGTCAATCTTAATGATGTTACGATTGATGGTTTTGAGTTTGAAGCACAAGCATTAATAAATGAAAATTATTCATTATATGTTGGTTATTCTAATAGTGATGGTGAACAAAATGGAGAAAAGTTAATTTCTATTGATCCGGATCAAACTATAATAGGTTTAAATTGGAGCTCTGATACAGGAAGATTTAATATTAGGGGCTTTGCTAATATTACTGAAGGTAGTATTGATGGATTAGCTCCTGTCTGCGGAAGATCAGGTTGTAGTAATCTAGTTGAAACACCTGGAAGAGCTACATTTGATTTATTTTTCAATGCAAATATTAGTGATAACATTGCGCTTAATATGGCAATTAGAAATATAACAAATGAAAAATTTTATGACTGGGCATCTATAAATGGAAAAACAGTTGATGATCCTGAGCTAGAACTTTATTCAAATTCAGGAAGAACTTTTAGCGCATCAATTAAGTACATATTTTAATAAAAGGGATTAAGAAATGAAAAAATTAATATTATTTAGTCTTTTAGTGTTTTTAGCTAATGATCTTTTTGCACATCCAGGACATCATCATTCATTCATTCATGTTGAATTATTGTATTTAGTTTTAGCAATAATAGGAATAATGATTTTTAAGGATACTTACTTAAAAAAAATTAAACTTACAAAAAAGATAAGGAAGTAGATATGTTTAAACCAATGGAAAAAGTTGAAGCTCACTGTGATATACCCTGTAAAATCTATGATCCAGCAATTGCTCAAGTAGCTGCACTTAGCGTTGTGAGACTTATTGATCTTTTGCATGAGATTGATCCTTCTGATAGCACCCTTAAGTCAGAAGCACATAAATCTAGATTAGTTATTGAAAAAGAAACTCAAGCAAAAATTGTTAAAAATGAAGTAACTATAATTTGGGGTGATTATTTCAAGGCCCCTCAAATTGAATCTCATCCAAACATACATAATCTCGTGCATGATATAATGATGACAGCTTCAAAATGCAAACAAGATGTAAAAAGAGAAAATGCTGAAGAATTGGTTGCAAAAATAAATGAATTTGCAACAATTTTTTGGAAAACAAAGGGCATTGATACTGAAATTATTAAAGCGCCATATCCTCCTGAACTTAATATTGTAAGACCAAAACTAGAGAGTGCTTAAACTCTATAAAGTTTCTGGGACTAGCATGAAGCCCACACTAAATCATAATGATTTTGTGTTTGCATATAAGACAAAAAAAATTCAGGCTAATGATATTGTTATTGCTCAACCAGATAAAAAAACATTAATAATTAAGAGAATTAAAAGGATGAATAGTGATAGTGTAATTTTTTCAAGTGATAATAAAAAAACTAACTCAAACTTTAGTGATATTGAATTGAAAAGAAATTTTCAAATTCTAAAAGTTTTTCTAGTTTTTCGATTACCTTTGTACTTCTTTTTCTTATAATCTTTGTTCAGTTCTAAAAAAAATAAAGAAACACCAGGTAGAAAAAGCGGTCATCAAATGCCAAATTGCATGGGGCTGAATAATAGAGTCCGGATAACAAAATGGTGTATTTGGATAACCTTGAAGCCATATAATGAAAGCAAGCACATAAGATCCCATTCCTAGGTAAAACCAAGGTGTATAATCTCTCTTTACGCGAGGTGGATGGTGTGAAAATATTGCCGGTATCCAAAATAAAAGAACCCACCAAAAATCATTAAAGTTTAAGAATATTTCTGCAGGAAAGATTCCAAATACTGATGCTACAAGAAAGCCAATAAAACCTGAAAACCATCTAAATAATGGAGACCAAAATCGAAAAAGCGTCTCGGATATAACCCATAAACCGATTGATAGACCAAATAAGTCAAGGTTAATGCCTAATTCTGATCCAAATAGCCATCTTGTTACAGCATAAACAAAAACAATTAGGAAATATGAAGAAAAGAATGTCTTAATTGACCATCGACCCATTTCCTTAATGTTTAAAAGCCATGGAATGATAATATACATTATCATACTTAAATTATCGGCCCACTCACCCCATTCTGTGTGTGTTCCATGCATTAACAATGAACCTGGCCCAAGAAATATTGCTGCACCCGCATAAAGTATTGAAATTGAGTTTAATCCAGTAAATTGATTAGAATTATTGGATTTTATGTCTTTTCCTAAAACCAAAAACATTAATAATCCAAGAATCATAAATCCTATATTACTTAATGCATTGGATGGCTCTCTAAAAATACTTCCACTAACTCTTTCGCACCATCTAGAAATATCACCAATATTTTCATTTGGCTCAAGGGATAAGATTATCCCTTGATTGCCAAGTAAAATATAAATAATAAAAAAAAGGATAGATAAGACTAAGGCTATAAAAAAGGGGTAAAATTTTGAATTAATCATAAAGATTTTCCAAATACTGATTACATTCTTTTAATTGCACAAAGTTTATTACCTGAAGGATCTCTCAAGTAGGCAAGATATATTTTCATCTCACCATAATCTCTAACTCCAGGTGGATCTTCAATAGTTGTTCCACCATTTTCAATTCCTGTTTGATGCCACAAATTGCCCTCTTCTTCGTTCTCAACATTAAAGGCAATCGTTAAACCATTTCCTGTGGTAGCTTCGTTTCCATCAATTGGTTCAGTTATAACAAACATAGAATTATCGTGAGCATAAAAATACCTTTTTTGACCAGTAAGATTTGGTGAAAGCACTCCTGGTGAAGCTCCTAGAACACCTAATAATTTATCATAAAAAATTTTAGTTTCTTCTATATCGTTTGTTCCAACCATCACATGACTAAACATAATTTTCTCCTATAACCTTGATTATTCAATCGAAAAAACATCGAATTTAAGTGTGCCTTCATACAGATCAAATGTACCTTTAGCATAATTAGCGGTGCCGTCAGTAAGAGAATCCAATGTATGTATGGTTAAGGTTTTTCCTTCACGCTTCCAAATTCCTTGAAGACTTGCAAAAGCCATATCTCCATTTTTACTAATTGCTCTTGCAGCGCCTGTAAAGTCACCGGATAATGCTTCTCCGCTATTCGCTTTAAACTTATGAGTAAGATAAACCTTTCCATAACCATCAACAAAACCAGCAGAAGTAATTACGCTATAACCACCTCCTGCTTTCCATGAGGTGATTTCAAAGTTTCCTTTAGAAGCATTCTTGCTTATATCAAAAGCGCTTAAACTACTAATTGTAAAAAATGTTAAGACTATAAAAGTAAAGACATAAGACTTTAATGTGACTAATTTTGATAACATAATTTTCTCCTTTAAAAAATATAAGTGTAAAACAATAATTATAAAATATTCAATAATAAGAAGTTTATTTTCTCTTAAAGTTTTGAATTATAAAAGTTAAACTGAACTATCGTGACAATCACAATCTAATTCCTTGCAAACTTTTAGATTTCTATAATGAGCACAAGCAACGATGACTGAACCGAATAATGTCAGGCCTTTTTCTCCAATTTCTCCAAATAGATTGTTACCAAACAAAACTGCAAACAAAAGAATTGATAAACCCAAAAACCCTATAAATATCATAGATAAGTTTTTATGAGCTTTATAACCTGCAGATAAAGCGAATACACTAATAGGGATTGCTAACGCTAAAATTAGATAATGTATAAACTCATTATCAAATGAAATAGATAACAAACTAGGCGCCAGAATAATAAAAGATGGCATAAATAGACAATGAACTGCACATAAGAAAGACAATGAAATTGCTAAACCATCAATTTTAAATTTATTAATCATCACGATTTTATACTTAGTATAAAAACTGTGAATAAGCAAAAATATAATTCATGATTTTATTTCAGCCAATCAAGCATATCATCAACATATATATTAGCTTTTGGTTCAAATTCTTGCGGCTTGTCGAGACTGGCAATAGTAATATTAATATTTTTTGAATCTTCTTCAAGAACACAAGCTATTGGAGTGCCGCATTCCACACAAAAGAAACGAGCTCCATGAGAGGAAGATTTTATTTTTTTAGGTTTACTATTAAGATATTTAAAAAGAACAACAGGAATAGCTAGCCAAGAAACAAATGGGGCACCTGAAATTCGTCTACATATTGAACAATAACAATTTGCGGATGGATATTCATCAAATTTAAAACTATAGCGAACTGAACCGCAAAAACATCCCCCTTCAACATTATTATTCATTTTTTCTTTCTACTCCTCAGTTATCGAGTGCTTTACAACAATAAATAATAGATTATTAATTTTTAAAAAATTTTATAGCAGAATCTACCAATTTCTTCTTAAACTTAGTTAACTCAATAGTAGAAATATTTTTTAAATCATAAGAATTATTCTCTATTGATATGCTTTTAGTTGATTTGGCGATAGCAAGGTTACAAATCTCTTTCGAGGGCATTTCATCTACAACTATTTTAAATTGCCCCTTGTAATCCTTAAAACTAAATCTATCGTAATGAGGTTTAAGTCTAGGGTTCATTACCAAAATAGTTTTTATTATCTGAAATGCTTTAAGCTCTTCACCAGAGGTAAAAATTCCTGTTGAGGACTCTTTCCCTTCAAGAACTTTTATTTTTTCAATGGACTCATTAAGTGAAACTGAATTTAAAAGTTTACGCAATCGAATTTTAACATTATCTGTAGTTATTTTTCCACCCATATTTTGATAAATAATCTTTAAAAGTTCATCACTCCCTGGGAATAATGTTTTAGTAAGCGCTATATTAAAGTCATTAAGAAAATATGTTTTTTCTGAAATTTTTAAAATCTCCTTCACATCAAAAAGCTGGATATGAAAAACTGCAATTTCCTCTAAATCTGCCCTTGTAAAATCTTTGAGATTAAAAATTAAAAAGGGCTTATTGCTTAAAACTTTTTTATCATTCCATTTAACAGTATAAAATTCATAAACAACTCCATTTGTGAGAATTCCAACTTTGGACTCTTTGTGATGCTCAAAATATTTAGATAACTGTTTAAAATGAGATTTATTTAAATTTAAAGTTGCTTTTTTACATTCTACTAACATTATTGGGTTTTTACCGTTAAGGGTTACAACCATATCAACTTTTTTTATCCCGCCCTTTGAATTCCTTAAGCTGAATTCATGGGAGTAATGATCCATTTTATTAAAACCAAGTAAATTGAAAAGGGGCTCTATTAAATAGTCTCTTGTTTTTGACTCATTATCACTTAATCTAATTGCTTTTTTGAAATCCCATTTTTCGAAAGATTTTTCTAAAAGACTTCCAATTTGCTTAACTGTTGCCATAAATAACTCTAATCAAAAAACAATAAACAAACGATAACTTATTTATACTTTCTCTCAAAGTCTAATTTACTGTTGTAAACTACTCCACAGTTACTGATTTCGCTAAATTCCTTGGTTGATCAACATCAGTTCCTTTAAGAAGAGCTGTATGATAAGCAAAAAGTTGGTATGGAATGGTATAAATAAATGGTGCAGTAATAATATTGGCCTCATCAACTATAAATGATTTTATTTTTTCTGCAATATCGCCAAGATGATTTAAACCCTTTTGATCAGTAACAAGTAAAACATTTCCATCTCTTGCAATAACCTCATAAAGATTGGATGCTGTTTTATCAAATAAGTTAAATGATGGCGCACCAATTATTACAGGAAGACCTTTTTCCAAAAGAGCTATTGGCCCATGCTTCATTTCACCAGCAGGATAACCCTCTGCATGAATATAAGAAATTTCTTTTAGTTTTAATGCACCCTCAAGAGCAACAGGATACATTTGCCCTCTTCCAAGGTATAAAGCATTTTTTATTGGATTTAATTCTTTTACAATTTTAATAAGATCTTCTTCTTGATCTAAGACATTTGAAATTAATCTTGGGATATCAAGTAGTGATTTTACATAATTATTTTCATCATCATCAGATAGATTTCCATTTATCCTTCCAATATGAATAGCTAAAGATGCCAAAACAACGAGCTGACAGGTAAAGGCCTTAGTCGATGCAACGCCTATCTCAGGTCCAGCAAAAATTTTAAGAGATGAATCTGAGTTTCTACACATAGAGGAATTTGGTACATTCACTATTGAAATAGTTTTTTGATTAAGTTTTTTACAATGCTTTAAAGCCGCTAAAGTATCAGCTGTTTCACCTGATTGAGAGATAAATACAGTTAGTCCGCTTGAATCCGTTGGAGCCTCTCGATACCTAAACTCAGAAGCAATTTCAACATCAACTTTCACACGAGCTAGTTTTTCAAACCATTCACGGGCAACTAATCCAGAATAATATGAGCTTCCACACGCGACTAAAGTGATGTTTTTCAAATTAGTAATATTAAATGGTAATTTTGGTAAATTCACTGTTAAGTCTTCATTATTAATATAATGACTAATAGAATCTTGAATTACACTTGGCTGCTCATGAATCTCTTTTGACATAAAGTGCTTAAATACACCTTTTTCTGATAGTGTAACGGTCTGATCTATTATTTGCGATTTTCTATTTACAAATTCATTTTGGCTATCAAAAATCTCAAAAGTATCGCTCTTTATGATCGCGATGTCTCCGTCTTTTAAATAGGCAACTTCATTACAATAATTACCTAAGGAATAACCATCTGACCCAATATAATTTTTACTTTCTGATGACCCAATAGCAAGAGGGCTTCCTTTTCTAACAGCATATAATTTATTTGGTTCCGATCTTATTATGATTGCCAATGCATAAGATCCTTGAATATCTTCAGTTGTAGCTCTTATAGCATCGTAACTTCCCATCCCTGACTTTAAATATAGAGTAATGAGATGTGTAATTGCTTCAGTGTCAGTATCACTTTTAAAGTTTATACCTGTTTCTGCAATCTGATTTTTAAGTAAAGAAAAGTTCTCAATAATACCATTATGAACAACTGCAACTTCATCAGTTGTGTGCGGGTGAGCATTTGCTTCGTTAGGAACCCCATGAGTAGCCCATCTAGTATGACCTATACCAATATTACCTAATAACTCTTCATTAATTAATTTTTTTTGGAGCTGATCTAAATTACCTTGAGACTTTATACAATTAATCTGATCATTATTAATGGTTGCGATGCCTGAAGAGTCATATCCACGATATTCAAGTCTTCTCAGACCATCGAAAATTTGATCTTTTACATTATCGTTATTTGCTATAACACCAAAAATACCACACATAAAAATCTCCTAATTATTGCCTAAGAATTTCTTTGCCCAATTTGAAACAGTCTTTAAAGGCGCTCTTGTTAAAACTAAACTTTCTTTTTCAACATTTTTTGTAATCACTGAACCAGCACCAATATGAGCGTTGTCTCCAATTTCAACAGGCGCAACGAGGGAAGCGTTAGACCCAATAAAAGTATTTTTTCCAATATGAGTCTTGTTTTTATTTACACCATCATAATTACAAGTAATTGTTCCTGCTCCAATATTCGCATTTTCTTCAATTTGACTATCTCCCAGATAGGAGAGATGACTTGCTTTAACATCTTTAGCTAAAGTTGAGTTTTTAACTTCGACGAAATTCCCTATTTTACAATCCATACCAATGCTTACATTGCCTCTAAGACGAGAAAATGGTCCAATTGTGGCATTTTCATGAATGATAGCCTCTTCCACATATGAAAATGATCTTACAAACACACCACTTTTTAAATGAACATTTTTTCCAAAAAAGACATTATTTTGAATTACAACATTTTCTTCAATAACAGTATCTGATTGAAAAAAAACAGACTCAGGATCAAGTAAAGTGACTCCTGCGGACATAAATTTTTCTCTTAATCTATTTTGAAATTCTTTTTCAGCTTTTGCTAAACCTATTTTTGTATCAACACCAAAAATTTCAAGTTCTTCGCATTGTATGTATTCAGATAAACCGCCTTGATTGTTAATAATTTCAACCATATCAGATAAAATAAATTCTTTTTTAGGGTTGTCATTTTTAAGTAATTCCAAAAGTTTTCCTAAATCATTATTTTTAAATGCCATAACACCACCATTGCAGAGTTTAATATTCTTATTTTCTTCAGTAGTATTAATTTCTTCAACGATTGAATGAAGCTTGTTGTCCTTTAAAATAATTCTTCCATATCCTTTAGGGTTATCAGCTTCAAAAACCATAATAGTTAAATCACTTTTTACAGAGGATTCTGATAGTTTCTGAATTGTTTCTGGTCTTAGTAAAGGGGTATCACCAAAAACAACTACTACCCCATCACTGTCGGATAAATCATAATTATTAAATACAGATTTAACTGCATCACCAGTTCCATTTTGATTTTTTTGAATGGAAGTTCTTATATCAGGATGGTTTTTATTGAGATAATTTTTTAAATCATCACTATCATTGTTAATAACGACTATAATATCATTAATACTTGCTGCATTTATGTTTTCTATTATATGAGACAACATAGGTTTTCCAGCTACAGAATGCATTGGCTTAGGTAAGCTTGAATTCATTCTTGTTCCTTTTCCGGCAGCAAGAACTATTGATGTTATTTTTTTTGTCATAGTTTAATGTTATTAATGATTGGATAAAATGACTGATTTTGTTGTATATTTGAAATCAACTCTTGTATCTCTATGTAACTAAAAATAAGGATAGCTAGGTATTTATTAAATGTTCTTTTTTCCATTCAGAGATGATAATCCGACCTCAATAAGGCCTTATATATCCTGGCTTCTAATAATCCTATGTTCTTTGATATTTTTCTACCAAATGGGATTAAATCAGATAGATTTCAATAATTTTGTTAGATCATTCGGAATAACGCCAGTCAAATTAATAAATAACATTAATAATCAATGGTTTACAATAATAAGCTCAATGTTTGTTCATGGTAATATATCGCATCTCATAGGTAACATGGTCTATTTATGGATATTCGGAGATAATATTGAAGATAGTTTTGGAAAAGTTAGATTCATAATATTTTATTTATTATGTGGTTTTGCCGCGGTTTTTGCTCAAATTCTTTATGATCCTACTAGCCCTGTCCCTATGATAGGTGCTAGCGGGGCAATTGCAGGAGTGTTAGGGGCATATTTAATCATGTACCCAAGAGCAAAAATTTGGGTATTTATGTGGATAGTTTTTATTGTTCGACTAATTACTGTACCCGCTTTCATTGTGCTTGGGATTTGGATGGGTCTTCAATTAATTAATGTTATAGATCAGGGTCAATCAGGAGTAGCCTATTCCGCACATATTGGAGGCTTTATAGCTGGAATGATTCTTGCTCCATTATTAAAGAAAAGAAATAAACCTCTATTTGCCCCTGCATCAAATACTAAATATACTCTGATAAAAATTAGTGATAAAGATTATTTGAGACATATGCCCACTATTGGTAAAGTAAAAGACAAAGATTAATGAATGGAATATTTAGATACAAAATATTTTAGTTATGCGAATCCAGAAGATTCGTTTTCAAGAAAAGCCTTCATACGGTCTATTGAATTTTTTTCTGGCCAACCTAAATTGTATAACCTTTATAGAAGCTATCAAACTCAGCCAGAAAATTGGAAAGACTTTTGGGATGGATGTATTGATGTTTTAGAATTAAATGTAAAATATAATGAAGAAAAAATTGTAAAAATACCAAAAGATGGTCCTTTAGTTATTGTGGCTAACCACCCTTTTGGTGTGCTTGATGGTTTAGTTATTTGTTGGTTATCTAAAAAAATAAGAAAAGAATTCAAGGTTTTAACTCATGCCTTATTATTAAGAGCGCCTGAAACAAAGGGCTATCTTCTGCCTATTGATTTCTCTGGAACTAAAGAAGCACTTAACACAAATATAGAAACAAGAAAGACTGCTAGAAATTTTCTTAATGATGGCGGTGCTGTAGTAATTTTTCCAGGTGGAACTGTTTCTACAACTAATACTGTGTTTACTAAAGAGGCTTATGATCCAAAATGGAGAAACTTTACTGCTAGATTAATAAAGCGCAGCAAAGCTACTATTCTACCAATATATTTTTATGGACAAAACAGTCGTTTATTTCATGTTGCAAGCCATATTAGTCAAACTTTAAGATCTGCATTACTCTTTCATGAAGTAAGAAGAAGAATAAACTCATCAGTTCCATTAAGAATTGGCGATCCAATAAATTTTGATACCTTAGATGAGTCTATGACAAATGATGAATTATCAAATTATCTTAGAAACATGACATATAATTTAAATCCTTCATTAGATAATTTTGATATTCCTTTTGGAAAGGATTTTCCTGAGTTTTAGGCTTCTTTTGGCCATTGAACAATCTCAATAACATTGTTATCAAAATCTCTAGCCAAGCCTACTAAACCACCTTCAATTGTGTAATGAGGTAAGGCCTCACGATCAACAATACCACCATTATTACGGATTAAATCCATTGTTAAACTAGCATCATCAACAGCAAAAACTACTTTAATATTAAGGCCATCATATAATCTTTTTTCATTAGGCCAGTTCATCAAAATAAGGAGTTTTTCTTCAGAGCCAGTCTCGCCTAAAACAATTTCATCTATACAAAAACTACTGCCATCCTGAAGATCAACTTCAACATTTTCATATGTACCTTTTTCTTCTAGCTCTAAAATCTTTTGATAAAAATCGGATGATTTTCTTAAATTAGAAACACCAATACCTGTAAAACCTAGTTTTGCCACAATATTATTTTATCAATTCAGGGTAAGGATTAGCAGTTCCAGTCATATTTCCTGTTCCATTATCATTATAAAGAACAGCATATTTTCTTAATTTAAAGAACCATTTACCATTTTCTTTAATATATTTATCTTGATAAACACCAATATTAAAAAAACCTACAGGATTACCATCAGAGTCTTTTTCTGTAGTTTGTATATGTTCAACAATATACCATCTACCAGTTGCTGTATCACCATTAATTTCAGTTGTACCATTTTGAATCAACTGAGCAACAAAAGGGAAGCCTGACATAGCATTAACCCATAATTCAACAATTGCATCTTTTCCTGTTACAGCAGGCATACTACTCAAATCCCATTCTGAATCTTCACACCAAGTAGAGGCCCAATCTTCTTTATCTACTCTGTTTACTGCATCAGCGTATTTTTCCACTAATTGTCTAATTGCATATTCATCACTCATATCGTATTTCCTATAATTTATTTCTTATTATCTTAATTATTCACTAAAAAAATCAGCTCTTGGAGTTCCTGAATCATCATAAACAGGCTCCTGTTTTACTATTTTATATTTTGCTGAGAAAGCATTCAAAAGACCTACCTCATTTAAAGTTGCTCCCATATTTTTGTACCACTCATCTTCAAAGTGTTTTTTTAATGATTCTTCGCTTTCCCATCTTTCCATTACCCATATGCGTCCAGGTACAAATGGATCTAAAGTCCAGCTATAATCCTGGCAGCCATCCTCTTCAAGAGCACCATCTATAAGTGGTTTACATTTCGTCATTAAATCATCCAACTCCTTCGGATCAACATCAAATGTAGCTGTAATGATAATATCAGTATTTTCCATAATAATTACTCCAGTTGTTAGTGTTCTTTGAATCTACTTAATAATAGCAGATACTTATTTAACACTAATACAATAATAATAATAAATAAATACCGCGAATCTGATAATTAAATTTAAATGAAAACTTTTTTTAGAAAATTAGTTCTTGCCATTTTTATACCAAGATTATTTTTGGCCATATCCATTTTGGTTTTTTCATTATTAATTTTATTTTCATTAGACAACCTTTCATTTCTTCAGTCGGTTAAAAATATTCTTGACTCTGAAACGCTATCAATTTCTATAAATGAAGATCGTTATACTGTTTACGATGGCATAAGATTTATTTTGCTTTCAACAGCATTCTTTTCAATTACTGGTTTTGTGATTGATTTGGCTGATAAAAGTATAAACAAACTATCAAAATTAAATTCCTCAATATTTAATTCAAATACAATTAATAGGATCTCCCTAATATCTAAAATATTTTTGTTTATTTTATTTATTATAATTGGCCTAAATATACTTGGTGTAGATTTATCAAGTTTAGCATTTCTAACTTCTGCTCTAGTAGTAGGTATTGGATTTGGATTACAAAAAATTATATCGAATTATGTTAGTGGCATTATTCTTCTTTTTGATAGCACAATAGAAAATGAAGATATTATTCAATTAAATGATGGCACTTTAGGTACTCTTAAAAACACTGGGCAAAGGAATTCGAGGATAAGAACTTTTGATGGTAAAGAAGTTATGGTGCCAAATGAAGATCTTATTACAAGTAAAGTTATAAACTATACACATTCAGATACTGACTCAAGAATAGAAATAACCATAGGTGTTTCATACTCTTCAGATCTAAATCTAGTAAAAAAACTAATATTGGAAGCTGCTATAGAACACCCGAGAACACTCAAAGATCCGCAGCCGAATTGCTTTTTGAGAGAATTCGCTGATAGCTCAGTTAATTTTTTACTTCATTTTTGGATTGGTGATGTTGATGAAGGAAGATTCGGTCCACAAAGTGAGGTAATGTTTGATATATGGAATAAATTTAAAGAAAATAATATTGAAATTCCTTTTCCACAAAGAGACATTCACATTAAAGAAAATATAAAATGAGTTTTTATAATATAAAAATTTTAACCCTTATCTCTTTTATTATTTTTAGCACTACTCTAGAGAGTCAAATTGTTGATATAGAAACATCACGTAAAGAAGATTTAATTGGAACTAAACTATCACTTAATATTGGCTTTGACGGTTCAAGTGGAACAGTCGATAGAACAAATTATTCAATAGGAACAAGGTTTGATTTTAATAATGAGGTTTGGAATAGGTTTTTAATATTTAATTATTCTAGAAGAGAAAAAGATGAAAGAATAAATGAAGACAATACATTTCTGCATCTTAGGTTTGCCAGAAAAATATCATCACTTATAGCGGCAGAATTTTTTATTCAAACGAATGAAAAACCTTTAGAAAAAATCGAAGAAAGAAATCTTATTGGAATAGGACTAAGACTTAGTCCAATAAAAAATTTAAGGCTAGGAGTTGGTCTATTTGATGAAAATGAAAAAAGGATTAATCTTGATGAGAGAAATACAGTAAGAGCAAACACCTATTTAAATTATTTATTTAACATTTCAAACAATACATCAATTAATACTTTGATCTATTTTCAACCAGATGTAGAGGATTTCTCTGAAATAAGATCACTTCTAAGGCTAAGTCTAAAAGTAAAAGCTACAGATAATTTCTTTATTAACATTAATTATGAATATGCCCATGACTCATCTCCTCCAATTGGAACAGACAAAAAGAATTCAAAATATGGATTCAAAATTGGTTATGAGTTTTAGTTAATTAACTAATGAGATAATTAAGAATTTTATCTAAATTATTTATTAAATCCGTTATTTCTTCTTGAAAATAAATAGACATAATTATTCCAAGCAAAACTCCTAATAAAAACTTTATCATTTATTTAATTTGCCCACTCACCAGATCTTTGAAGTCGTGCTCTTTTTTCAAAATAATCATAATATTGAGGTTTTAACTCAACAGCTTTCTTGTAGAATTTAATTGCTAAATCAACATTACTTAATCTTTCATACACAAGGCCTTTATTGAAATATACTGCTGATATATCATTTAACCCTTTATTTAATGATTGATTATATAATTCAATGGCTTTTTCATAATTCTTTTTCAAATAAAAACTATTACCAAGACTTAAAAGTGACTCTGGTTCAGTCTCATTATATTCAAGACCTTTATTTAGATACTCAATAGCTCTATCAGGTTTTTTTGAGTTATTGTAAATTATCCCTAAATTAACATATGTAGCGTATAAGTCTTTCTTAGTTAAAACAATATCATTAATAGCTGAAAGGCATGTATTGACAGCAGTTACGCCTCCTGTGCCTGTTTTGGCTGATTGATAACATAACGATGCATCGCCCTTTCCTAATACTATTACAGAAGCATAGGAGTTTGGCTGAATACAAAAAATGATCAAAAATAAAACTATTATCCTGTTGAATACTTTAATCATATTTTTAGAACAAAAACTTAGTTGAAAAGTCTTTAGCAATATGTCTTTCAGGCCAGAAAAAGTGTAAATCCATTCTCTTGACCTTCCATTCGCCATCAATTTTGATATATTCCTCATCATATAAAGCAAACCATAAAAAATTACTCTTACCCTCTTCGATATCTGATCCATCCATATTTTTAGTTATAACATCTAAAAGGTATACTCTACCTTTTGCTGTATCTGGACCAGTAACTTCAACTAAATGGTTTGTGTTTATATGCATGCTCACAAAAGGTGTATTAATTGTATCTTTAAAGGTTTCCTTATAATTATTGTATATAGTTTCTTTACCTTCCCAATCACCATATGGTCCATATCCACATACTGCACCATCTGCAAAAACATCCATTAAATCATCTAATTCTCTAGCATCCATATGGTATGAATATTTAAGCCTTAGTTTTTTAATTTCTTCTGTATCAATAAGGTTTCTAAGTTTTTTAATTTCTTCTGAAGATAGTTGATTTTCATCTGTCATAATTCCATTTTTCTCCATATATTTAATTATATGATAAATAAAAAATAATTATATGTAAATTTACTTATAGATAACAAAATGAATAAACCAAAAGAGTTAAAAGATTTTCAAACATGGCATGTGGAAGAACCTTATGAGAATTTTGTTGGTCCTTTCTACTTTAAAATTGAAGATAATAAGCCAACTGCCGCTTTTGACTTTAAAGACCATCATACAAATTCAATTAATTCGTTGCATGGAGGGATGATAATGAGTTTTGCAGATTATGCTTTATTTATAATTGGGCATAAATACACTTCAAAAAGTAATTATGTAACTATTAGCTGTTCTACTGAATTTCTAATGGCCTCATATAAAAAAGGAATTATTTTTTCTAATGGAGAAATCACAAAAGCAACAAAATCATTATTGTTCGTGAAAGGAAAAATTTTTAATAGTGAAGGTATAATAGCATCTTTTAGCGGCATTCTAAAAAAATTATGACTAAATTTTATTAATTCTATCTTCCAATTCTTTTACTCTATTTTCTAATTTTGTTAATTCTTCTTTTTTTACAAAACCAGATTCTTTCATAAATTTTTGAAGCGCTGGTTTCATCATTTTTTCCATACCCTTAAGGTCTTTAGCCATATTAAATAGATTCATTTTAACTCCTATTAAAAATAGAATTTATAGATTAGTTTTATTTTTTTTTCGATTATATTTTTTCTTACTATCTATAACTCTTTCATAAGTTCCTTGTTTTTGTCTTATTGGTCGTTTTTTCTTCTCGTCCTTTTTAGACATATAAGTTTATTCTGAACCTATGCTTGTTAAAGTATGTTTGATTATTTTCCAATTTTCATTTTTAACCATATGTGTTTCATAAAAACCCCATAAAGTGGTCTTGGCTTCTGGATCTTTAATATAATAATGTGACGCCTGTAAATCAGTTCTTACAATAGCTACTTTGCCATCAAAACTAATCATTGGATTGCCAAGCATATGTTGAGTGGCTCTATATTGGCTTATAGATTCTTCAACATACTTTACCCAACTCTCTTTTCCATTAAATTTTACTTCTTCTCCACCCCTCCAATTAGGGTCATAAATAACTGTAACCTCTACATCATCTAAAAAAATTGATCTAAATAGCTCATAATCCTTAGTGTCTATACCTATTGCATATTTATTCATATTTTCTACAATTGTTATTCTATCAGATGTATCTAAGTCTTGAGTTTGTGCATTAAAATTTACTGTCATAATAAATCCAAAAAAAAATGTTAAAAAAATTTTTCTCATTAAAATATCCTCTTAAAAATAATCGAGATGATCAATAATAAGAGTAATAAAAATATTATCAATCTCTTCATCAAATTTAGTTAAAAAAATTAAGGTTTTTGAAACAATAAAGTCATCCTATCACTTTCACCTATTTCAAGATATTTGCTCTTGTCTTCGTCTTTAAGTCGTAAAGATGGTGGTAAGGTCCATACCCCCTTAGGATAGTTTTTTAAATCTTTACTATTTGAATTTATTTCAGATTTATCGATAAGTAAAAAACCAGCATTTTTTGCAAGATCAATAACAAATTTTTCTGTCATATATCCAGATTTATACATATCCTCTAAAGAGGTTTCTTTATTAGCTCTATGCTCAACAATTCCAAAATAACCACCGGATCGCAGAGCTGAAAAAGATTGTTTAAATATTTTTTTTGCATTTTCATCATTATTATTAATCCAATTATGAACATTTCTAAAAGTTAATACTGCATCAACACTGTTATCCTCAGCTAATTTATCAAATAAAAATGTTGTTTCTACCTTACTATAAATATCATTACTTTTGAGAAACTCATTATAGCTTTTCCATAATCGTTCTGCATATCCGCCTAAATTTGGATTATATGGAGCTACTATATATCTTCCCTTGTCATACATAAGCATTGCTAGAATTTCTGTATACCAACCTCTACCAGGAGAAAGTTCAACTACAGTCATTTCAGGCTGAATTCTAAAAAAGGAAAGTGTTTCATAGGGATTTCTATATTTATCTCTTAAAATATTTTTTTCAACCCTATGATTGCTATTAATGGACTCTGAAAGACTATGTGCACTTGAAAAATCATTTATAAAAAATGATAAAAACAAAAATAAAAATAATTTCTTCATAACATCTCCGATTTTTAACTAACTTTTAACCAAACCATTTAAATATAAAATTAATAATAAGAAGAGCATTAAAACAAAAACAGGAAATAATGCTCTAAGAATATTTTTAATCATTTAAAATGAAGGAATTTTTCACACTAACTTTCCTTTCTTTCTTTAAATAATAAAAATAAAATTATCAATATTAAACCAGTCCAAAAATTTGAACTACCTGATGTCATATTGAGTAAATTATGAGGAACCAACATATTAATGACATAAGTAATTATTAATGAGATTTGGGTATAATTTAAATTTAATATATATTTTTTTACTTTCTTCATTGGTAACTAATCACATAATGATGACCAATTAACCGAAAAATAATGCGCATCCTTAATTAACTTCATTTCTTCATCTGAAATTATATTATTATTTTTATTTAATAAATATGATTCTTTAACAAGGCTAATTGCACTTAGCTTTAAATATTTGCATTCATCTTTAATTAAAGTTGCTATTTTCTTAGTTTCTCTTTCTTTTTTATAAATATTTAAATTGTTTCTTAGTTTTGGCTCTTTATACTGAGCGTAACTTGGTACACTTAGTAATAAAGTTAAAAAAGCAATTATAATAACATTTCTCATCTAAACACCTTTTAATTCTTTAAAAATATTGTTCTTACAATGCATTTATTTATATTCATTAAAATAGAGAAATGAAATGGAAAACTTAATTGAAGGCGTAATTCATATTTTAAAGCTTGGCGCGGTTCCTATAAGCATCATCATACTGATGATAGTTTTAAAAATATTTGGAAGAAAAAGTAATAACTAAAATTTATAAATTAAAACTAGCAACAACTACAGTTGCAACAACTACAACTACAACTACAGTCTGAATTACAGCATTCACAAGGTTTTTTGTAAAAATTGATCATACTAACTACTTAAATGATTTTATTTATAATTGATATATATTAAATTCTTTATATACGAGATATTTTGACTTAATGACTGATAAAACTAAAAGAGCATTAGATTATTTCAAGAAAACATTAGGTGAAGATAGTGAAGAATATAAATTGTTGAAAAAAGTTTTATTACAAGTAGAAGATGATGATGACCAATAAAATCAAAAATAAAGGTACAATTGATATATATTTCAATAATTCATGCCCGATCTGCAAAAGAGAAATTAGTATTTACAAATCACGATCGACAGGAATTGTATATAATGACTCTTCATTATTAGAAAATAAATACAACAGAAGAATGCATGCATATCTAAATGGAGTTGAATATGTGGGGGCAAGAGCTTTTATTTTGATTTGGAAAAATACTAAAGGATTTAAGTGGCTAAGCTATCTTTTAGATAACAGAATTTGTATATTTATTATGAATTTATTTTATGAACCATTTGCTTTTTATTTGTACAATATGCATTTAAGAAGAATTAAAAATAAAGAATAGCATTAAAAGGAATTAAAATGAAAATGTATGATTATCCGGCTCCAAATGCTCAAAAAGTTCGAATTTTTGCATATGAAAAACAAATACTGATTGATTATATTGCAGTGGATTTACTTAATCATGCCTTAAGAACTCCGGAAATGTTAAAGAAAAATCCTTTAGGAACTGTACCTTTCTTAGAGCTTGATGATGGAACTATAATTAGAGAATCAAGAGCTATTATTGAATACCTTGAAGGCATAAAAAATGAACCAAATATGCTAGGAAAAGATCCACTGGAAAAAGCAAAAATCCAAGAAATTGATCGCCTTGTAGAACTTGGTCTAATGATTGAACTTGGAAATTATGTCCATAATGTTTCACCTTTTTTTCAAGATAAGGGGCCCCAATCAGAAGAAGCTGCGGAAATGGCACTAAATTGTTACAAAAAGAATCTTCAAATATTAGAAAATGAAATATCAGGACATGAGTTTTTAATCTGCAATAGACCTACTATTGCAGATTGTACTTTATTTTCTACATTTACATTTGCTGAAAGCCTAAATTTAAAAATTCACAACGAATTTAGCAATATAAACTCATGGCATTTGAAATTTAAAGATAGAGAAAGCTCAAAATCATAAATATTCAAAGAGACCTTAAGTCCATTTATGAGTTAATTTATAATATGAGAATGAATTGTTTAATATTTATTCTTCGCTTGATTCTACTTTTGATAGATTTGCAGCGGCATTTTTTCCTCTATTTTCAACAATCTCGAAATTCACATGATCATTGTCATTTAGAGTTCCTAATCCTGATTCTTGAACAGCAGAAATATGTACGAATACATCTTCACCGCCTTCATCGTTTTCAATAAATCCAAAACCTTTATTAGCATTGAACCACTTAACTTTACCTGATGGCATTTTTAATCTCCTTAAAATTTAAAGAGCTTATAGAATAAAAATCTAATTAAAGATAGTATTTGTTTAATTAAATTTAATTTTTATTTTATCTAACTCTCTTTAGTTGCGTTCATATAGTCTTTATAGTAAGTCATCATCCCATTCTTCACTCTATATAAGCCACAGCCTTCTACATCACCATTTGGAGTTTTAGCAGTCCATTGTGCCCAAGCAACCTCTCCACCTCCATCTATTTCTTTTGCAACAAAACTTGTCTCTCTTGAGGTCATTTCTTTGTTCATTTTTTTCATAAATTCACCAATTGCTTCTTTACCCTCAAATGTTCCAAAAAAAGGATCAACTAAAACAGCATCTTCTGCAAATAGCTCTATTACCTTTGTATAATCGCCTTCATCTTGGATTTTCCAGAATGTTTCAATAATTTCCTTAGCACCCTTCATACTATTCTCCTTTAAAGTACTTCAATAATAAATATAAAATTAGTGAACATGTTTCACATCAATTAGATGCTTTAGCTCGTCCAACCAATTACCAAAAAATAAGAATAATATTGCCATAGCTATTGTAATTACTAAACCTAATAAAACTCTCTTCATAAGTTTCTCCTTGCTGATAAAAGATTAAACTTCTTTAAAAATAGTACAAATTTTTAATAAATTAATTAAAGGTGTGACACTCTCCTTAATAAAGAAGTGGTCGCAGGTTTATTTTTTTATGCTATATTTTTCTAATGAATAAAATACTTATATCGTTAGTTTTGATATTTGGGTTGAGTGGGAATGCTTATTCCGTAATGATAGATGTCAGAACTGATGAAGAATGGAGAGCTGGTTATATAGAAGGCGCTATTCATATTCCCTTATCCGAGATTAAAAAAGATATCGAAAATTATGCAATTTCTAAAGATGAAGAAATTTTATTGTATTGCAGAAGCGGTAATAGATCAGGTAGAGCAAAAGTAATCTTAGATGAACTTGGTTACACAAATACAACAAATATTGGTGGTATTGAGAGTGTAAGTGAGCAATATAATTTAAAAATTAAAACAGATACTTATACACCAAGTTGGGAGTTATATGCAGAAACAGATGTTGGTATCAAATATTATGTGGATACCAAAAGTTACTTTCAGCGTAATGGAAATAAATATGTCATTACGATGCAAGATACATCTACACAAGGAACAGATTTCAAATCTCTAAGCATGTATTTTGAAATAGACTGCGAAAAAGTTAGAGCCAGACCAGTTCGTATCTTTGGCTATTCTGGTCTCATGGGTGATGGCGAGGAAATAGAGTTATCTGAGAAAAGTGATAATGTTTGGATGTACGCAACAACTGGGACTCCTAATGGTGTATTGTTAGATGTCATGTGTGGCGGTGAAGATGACTAAACCCAATAAAACTTTCTTTATAAGGTCCTCATTGTTTAATTATCTGGTCTAAGCCATTTAGCTGACTTTATAAAATCATCATTTGGCGCATTCATTTCTTTTAGCCTTTTACCAACAGCATTAAGAACATTATCGCCATAGAAATCTATATCTACCATTTCATTCCAGAATTTATTACCCCCTTTTGTGCTCATATGACCAACAAAAGCATCTAGTGAGTAGCGAATAGTATCATCTGTCTCTAAACCTTTTTCTTTTAGTTTTAGTAGTGTGTCTAATTGATTGCCCATAGCAAAAAAAGCCATAACAGCTTTTGTTTGCCTATCAGGATCCATGCCATCATAGTTATTTACAAATTCACGATATTCAGAACTATTATCAGCCATAAAGAACATCATTTCCTGCCAAATATGTCTTTGTTCTCTTTGTGATTCAGCTATAGCTAGTTTATTAGCTGTTCGTGTTTGGATAACTAAAAAAATTAAAGTAATTAATATTCCAACACTACCAAGTAGTTCAACCCATATACTAAGATTTTCCATAATAATTTCCTCCCTGTTAAACAAAGATTAATCTTTTTTATAACTAGCACAATTTTTTTTGCAGAAACTTTGCAGAAACTAATAAATTTAAGAAATCAAATTTGAGTGGAAAATCTCTTAAAAGTAAGGTTGACCTTGTTTTAAGGATGGTGAGCCCGACAGGGATCGAACCTGTGACAATCTCCTTAAAAGGGAGGTGCTCTACCTACTGAGCTACGGGCCCACACAAGATATCTTTTAAATGTTTGCTTAGGTCAAATCAAATAAAATCGATTAAAATTAAGATATTTTGAATTTTACTTAAATATGCTAATTTGGGATATGGGGATATTTATGAAAAGTTATTTATTTTCTTTATTTGTTTTTTTATTGCTAACTTCATGCTCGTCAATAAAAGAGGAAATTCCTGTTGCAGGTGAATTAATTTGTACAGCTGCGGGAGTTGAAAAAGAAGAATGCATAAAAGCTGCTAAAATTGATAAAGAAGATAACAGTGAAACCTCACAAAATTAATTATCCTTATAAAAATCTTCTCTAAAAGTATCCAATCTACCTTCTTCAATGGACATTCCTAAATCAGTCATCAAATTAAAGTAATAATTAAGATTATGAAGAGAAATTAACATTGGCCCTAAAGGGTCTTTAATTTTTAATAAATGATTTAAATAACTTTTTGAATATTTTTTTGAAACAAAGTAATCACTACCTTCATCTAATGGAGTTAAATCACTCTCAAATTTAGAATTCTTTATATTAATAGAGCTAGAACCAATATAAGCTATACCATGCCTTCCTTCCCTGGTTGGGATGACGCAATCAAAAATATCAACCCCTCTGTAGACTGCCTCAATAATATCATTAGGTTTTCCAACCCCCATCAGATATCTAACTTTATCCTCAGGCAGTTGGGGTGCAGTATAATTTACAACCTCAATCATTTTTTCATGACCCTCACCTACAGCCAGTCCGCCGATAGCATATCCCTCAAAATCGAGATTAACTATTTCAGAAACTGATATCTCCCTTAAATCTTCAAATACACCGCCTTGAATTATTCCAAATTGAGCACCATAAATTTTACTTTTATTTTTCGTATAATGTATTCTGGACCTCTCAGCCCATCTAAGTGATAATTCCATTGATTTTTTAACATTCTCGTAAGACTCGGGATACTGAATACATTCATCTAAAACCATTTGAATATCAGACTTAATAATATTCTGATGATCAATTACATTTTCAGGAGTTAAAAAATGTGATGTACCATCAATATGAGATTGAAATTTTACTCCTTCTTCCGATATTTTTCTTAATTTTGATAGCGACATAATTTGAAAACCTCCAGAATCGGTTAATACAGGCTTATTCCATCCCATAAACTCTGAAACACCATCAACCTTAGAAAGCCTTTCTAATCCTGGCCTTAATAACAAGTGATAAGTATTTGAAAGAGTTAATTCATATCCAATCTGTTCTATAAGTTCTATGGGAGTAAACTTAACTGCTCCTTGAGTAGCTATAGGCATAAATGCTGGTGTTTTAATATTGCCTCTTTTAGTCTCAATAAGACCTTTACGGGCATAGCCATCTTTTTTTAAAACTTTAAACTTAAATTTAGCCATAATTTTTATTTAATAAAAAACATGCGTCTCCATAAGAATAGAATCTATATTTGTTTTCTATAGCATAATTATACATATCTAACGCTGTTTTCGTTCCTATTAAGGCGCATATTAACAAAAAAAGTGATGATTGAGGTAAATGAAAGTTTGTTATTAGGCCATCGATTGATTTAATCTTTTTGCCAGGATAAATAAATATATTAGTAGCTGTATCTAAAGGTTTAAAAAAATTTTTACTGTCAAAAGAAGACTCTAGTGCTCTTAGAGAAGTTGTCCCAACAGATATAATCCTTCTTTCTTTACTATGATATGCGTCATTAAGAATGCCTGATGATTGGTTAGAAATATAAAATTTTTCTGAATGTAGGTTGTTATCCTCAACTTTATCATTCCTTAGGGGCAAAAATGTGCCTGGACCAATATTTAAGGTAATGCTCTCAATATCAATTTTTTTTCTTTTAATTCTTTTTAGAAGGTTATCTGTAAAATGAAGCCCTGCTGTTGGAGCAGCTATTGAACCGCTTTTTTGTGCATATATGGTTTGATAATCTTCATTGTCTTGATCTTCAAGATTTCTTAATTTTGATATATACGGAGGAAGTGTAATTTCACCAAAAGTTGAAAGAATGGTTATAAATTCATTATTTTTTACTCCAAAATCTAAATATACCTTTTCTTTATCTTTATTAATAACTTTTCCCTCAACACCATGAAAAATAAATAAATTACCTAAAGAAACTTTTTTACCTGGTAAAGCAAAGCATAGCCAAATGCCATCTTTTTCATTAGAAATAAAAGTAAATTCTATTTTTGATTTTGTGCTTTTTTTTAAACCAATAATTTTAGAGGCATTAACTTTAGTGTTGTTAACTACTAATAAATCACCGGGTAATAAATAATCACAAATATCAGAAAATAAAGAATTTTGATAAGAATTAAGGGATTTTAAAACAAGCAATTTTGATGAGTCTCTTGGATAAACTGGTTTAACTGCTATTAAGTCATTAGGTAGTTCAAAAGAAAAATCTTTAAGAAACATAAACCCTAATCAGACAGCTTTATTGATACTATTTTATCAGGATAATCAGGCGGTTCACCGCGCATGATTTTATCTATATATTTCATTCCTTCCAATACTTTTCCAAAAACGGTGTATTGCCCATTTAAGAAAGAAGCCTCTTCAAAACAAATAAAAAATTGTGAGTTTGCGCTATCTGGATGTTGTGATCGCGCCATGCCTAAAGTTCCTCTCACAAATGGCTCATCACTAAACTCTGCTCTTATGTCTGGCAGATCTGAACCACCCATTCCCGTTCCAGTAGGATCCCCAGTTTGCGCCATAAAACCTTCAATAACTCTATGAAAGATTATCCCATCATAAAAACCTTCTTTAGCCAACATTGTAATTTGCTCAACATGTTTAGGAGCTACATCTGGGTAAAGCCTTATAATAACCTTGCCAATTGGAGGATTCTCAGAAGGATCTGTTATTTCTGAATTTTGTGTTATTTCCATCACTAGATTTTGTGATTTAACATTCTCTGCATTTATATCTGACATAGATACCCCCATAAAAAAAAATAAAAAACTGAGTATTGAAAAACTATTAATTATAGGCATTTTATATTTTACTTTTGATAGATTTTTCAATGATTGAGCTAACAAAGCTTGTGTAGTCACCTTTCATTAGGGCAATTTGTTTAACTAAAGATGAAGAAATATAGCTGAATTCAGGTCTCGATATAAGAAAAATAGTCTCAATATCAGGATTCATTGTGGAATTCATTCCTGCCATCTGTAATTCGTAGTCATAATCTACAGGGCCCCTTACACCTTTAATTAAAATACTAGCATCTTTAGATCTTGCAAAATCAACTATTAAACCACTAAAAGATTCAACTAATACATTATCTTTGATTCCTATATCATTGATTTCATTTGATATATCTTTAATCCTTTCTTCAATAGAAAAAAGGTTTTGTTTACCGTGATTTTCGCCAATAGCAACTATAACTTTATCAAAAATCCTTGAACTTCTTAATAATATATCCTTATGACCTAAGGTAAATGGATCGAAAGAACCTGGATAAACAGCCACCTTCATTCTTTCTCTCCCTCACTTTCGAAAATTCTTTCTACACTAACAACATGTGTGTTTTTGTCTATATTAAATATTTTTACGCCTTGAGTTGTTCTTCCCATGATTCTTATATCTGTAATAGGACATCTAATTAATTTTCCACTATTATCTATAAGCATAATTTGATCATTTTCATCAACAACAAATGAAGCAACCAAATCACCGTGTGATTTAGTCATTTTAATTCCTATAACACCTTTTCCGCCTCTGTTTGTTGTTCGATATTCATATGCAGAAGATCTTTTTCCTTGTCCATTAGAGGCAACAGTTAGAATTATTTCTTCACTTGCAGCTAATTCTGAATATCTTTCAGTTGAAAGCTCTATATCATTTCCTTCAAAGTCTAGATCGTCGTCGTCATCGTTACTCTCATCTGCTGTTGCTTTACGCATCATAGATGACATTTTTAGATAAGCTCTAAGCTCATCATTTGATGCCTTTACTCTGTTTAACACCGCCATACCAACAACACTATCATTTTTTGATAATCTAATGCCTCTAACGCCTGTAGAAGATCTAGATGCAAATACTCTAACTTTATCTACATTAAACCTAATGCTTTGACCTTTCTTACTTGCTAAAAGTATATCGTTATCTTCTGTACATGTTTGAACAGAAATAATTCTTTCCTTAGAATCTAACTTCATAGCAATTTTACCATTTTTATTAATACGCCAGAAATCTGATAATGAATTTCTTCTTACACCACCAGAAGAAGTTGCGAATATTACATATAAATTCTTCCATTCATCTTGATTTTCAGGCAAAGACATTACTGTTGTTATTCTTTCGTCTTCATCCAATGGTAGAAGATTAACCATGGCCTTTCCTTTTGCTTGAGGACTAGAAAGCGGTAATTTCCAAGTTTTTAATCTGTAAACCATTCCTTTGGATGAGAAAAATAAAATTGGTTGATGAGTGTTAGAAATAAAAATATGTCTTACAAAATCATCATCTTTTGTTTGCATGCCTGCTCTACCTTTACCGCCTCTATTTTGTGCTCTATAAGTCGATAAAGGGACGCGCTTTATATAGCCCGACCTAGTTACGGTGACAGCCATATCTTCCTTTTTTATTAAATCTTCATCTTCAACATCATCTAACTCTCCAAGAATTTCTGTTCTTCTTTCAACGGCAAAGTTATCTTTAACATATGTCAGTTCATCTTTAATGATATCATAAATTTTACCTTTATCGCCAAGCGTCAATAGTAAATCTTCTATTGTCCCTTTTAAGTCGTCTAATTCTGACTTGATTTCGTCAATACCCATTGCAGTTAATCTTTGAAGTCTTAATTCTAAAATTGCTCTAGCTTGTTCTTCAGTAAATGAACAGTTACCCTTAGCCGTAATTCCATGCCTAGGGTCATCAATTAATTTAATAAGCGATTTAACATCCTTAGCAGGCCATTCACGATCCATTAAATCCTCTCTTGCCTCAGCAGGTGATTTTGAAGATCTGATAAGTTTTATAATTTCATCTATATTTGAAACTGCAATGGCAAGACCAACCAAGAGATGGGCTCTGTCTCTAGCTTTGTTTAATTTAAATTTTAATCTTCGAGTTACAACTTCTTCTCTAAAATCAATGAAACAAGTAAGCATTTCTCTTAGCTTCATTGGCTTAGGGGTTCCTTTATCTAAAGCAACCATATTTGCGCCAAAAGAAGTTTGAAGTTGAGTAAATTTATAAAGCTGATTTAAAATTACCTCTGCGACAGAGTCACGTTTTAATTCTATAACTATCCGCATTCCATGACGATCGCTTTCATCTCTTAAATCAGATATCCCTTCAATTGTTTTGTTTCTAACTAAATCAGCAATCTTCTGTATAAGTAATACTTTATTTAATTGATATGGTATTTCTGTGACAATTAATGCTTCTCTATCCTTACGTATTTCTTCAATTTCTACTTTAGCTCTAATTACCACCGACCCTTTACCAGTTGTGTAAGCACTCCTAGCGCCGCTTTTTCCTAAAATTATTCCTCCGGTTGGAAAATCTGGACCTGGCACAATTTCACACAATCTTTGATCCATTTCCTGATCATCAGTTTGGGGGTTATCAATCATAAACATACATGCTTCTGTGATTTCATTTAAATTATGAGGAGGAATATTTGTAGCCATACCTACAGCAATTCCGCCAGCACCATTAACAAGCAGATTTGGAAATTCAGCTGGCAGAACAATAGGTTCGCTCTCAGAATTATCATAGTTTTCTTGAAAATCTACTGTATCTAGATTGATATCATTAAGAAGATGGTGAGCAATTTTTTCCATCCTTACTTCTGTATATCTCATTGCGGCTGGTGGATCACCATCAACAGAGCCGAAATTTCCTTGTCCATCTACCAATGGAAGATGAAGGGAAAAAGGTTGAGCCATTCTTACAAGGGCATCATAGATGCTTTGATCGCCATGCGGATGATATTTACCAATTACTGACCCGACAACTCTTGCTGATTTTCTATATTGCTTGTTAAAGTCATATCCATCTTCATGCATTGAATAAAGAATTCTTCTGTGAACAGGCTTTAAACCATCACGGGCATCTGGTAACGCTCTAGATACTATAACGCTCATAGCGTAATCTAGATAAGACTGACGCATTTCTTGATCTAAATTAGTATTAGATATATCTTTGCTATCAATTGGATCTTCGTCAGTTGTATCTGACATTTACCTCGCCTTTAAACACGAATCAAATATTGATTCTTTAAAGACTATTTTACCATTTTATGGCTATATCTACAAAATATTAATGTGTTATTTTCTAACTATTAATTATTAATAATCAATAAGTTAGAAAGGGATATCATCATCAATTTCAGTATCAAAATTGCTAGAGTCTGAAATTGCATTATCTTGTGAAAAATTATTATCAGTAGAGCCAGAAGCTCTATTATCTAACATTTTGAAAGTTGAATTAAAACCTTGGAGGACTACTT